>NZ_JAQESL010000023.1:0-40377 GCF_027697525.1 Coprococcus sp. AM97-35
AAAATAGCTCTTGTCGCAAAAAGAGTCCATGTGCCTCCATTTTTGTACGAAGTAATATGAAGCTTATCGCCTTTTCTACATTTTCCTGTAAAAGTAGAAACTAATTTGTAATAGTTTCCGTTATTTCCCATATTTACATTGTTTAATGCACAAGCGATTTCCTGTTTATAGCTTTCACTGCTGATATTGGAGGAAACTATAACGATGAAAGCATATGTAATGCCAGCTTTCAAAAAGCTATTGGTATCCAAATTTGCTGTTCCTTGCGCCGTTGAATCAATGAATATTGGTTTCCTGTTCTCTAAAACAGTGTTAGTTTTGGTTAAATTGCTACTTAATCCAGAAAGTCCATCCGTCACACTCAACAAACTCTTCACTTCTGTAACATTGATTCCATCATAATGCACTTCAAAAGCCGGGCATTCATCCACAAGATCTCCATTCTGCAAATTTCCCGAAGTGTATGCCGGCACTGCCGGATTACTTGCAACCGGTTTTCCCTGGATTACCTTCCAACTGCAGTTTTCAACCTCTGTCTCTGCATTTCTGGTATACCGATTTACAATAAGATCAATCCTTTTCATTCCCTGACTACCATTTGTCAGTGTAACCTCATCATAAGTACCAATATCCACGCAAGATATACAGCCGTGATGCGCCATCATCCCACTTCGGATTTTCAGCAGATTATTACTGCTAAGTTCCGGCTTCAGATTCTCTCCGCTTGTTATAATATAACTCCCCTGCCCGATAATCCCCTCCAGCATCTGCCGGAACTGCTGCGAAGTCACATGTGGTGATCCGGTTCTTCCAGATACAATTTTCATTCTTCATCTTCTCCTTCCAGTTTATAAGTAATTGATTCCACATCATTCGTAATCTCATAAATGATATTTTCGATTGGTTTTGACATATACATCCCAGTCAGGTAATCCCTGCCACCGACAATATCTCCAATCCCAACCTCGATTCCAAGCTTTGCAACATCCATCTGAAATGTCTTTTTATTCATCAGCTTCTGCAATTGTTCCGCGGACGTTTTCTCCAGCTCTGCTGTTTCTGTGCTCGTATTTTCGTATACTGCTGAGATCTCATTCAGTCCTTTGTAATACTGCGTCTTTCCAATGCTTCCATCTTTCTGCACATACAGATGGAATATGTTCCTCTCCTGCATTTCCCCTTTTCCGGTTACGACCAGATGATTTACGCCATTTTGTTTATCATCCATCGTGAAATTTAGTCGACTGTCCTGTGACAATTCAATCCGCGCAGAATAATCAGTAATTGGAACTGCTTCAACCAGAATATAACATGGTTCATCCTGTTCTTTGATCAACCGGATCTGCAGGCGGTATCCAACACTTTTCAGCATTTTGGTAAGACCTTCCAGTAATGTGCAGTACCGGTCAAATTGAAAATTCTTTACAGATATACCCGTATCTTCTGATGAAACTCTGAATAATCCATCAAACTCCGGCTCGATCAGTGTTTTCATTACCTGATTCAGTTCTCCGGATACTGTTTTATAATCCGATCCGGCAGGCGGCTCGATCACCTTATACTGCAGTCTTCCCCGCCATGTGATTCCCTTCAGCTCCACATAATCCAGCGTTGTATCTGTCAGCACCTCTCCGATAATGCCTCCATATTCCGTATCCGTAATATACACATAGCTTGAAAAGGTCAGCTCAGGGTACCAGTTCGACCTTGCAATCTGTACAGAGAATTCGTACTCGCCATTCGTATCCACTGTGATATTTGAGTCCAAAATCGCTCCAAGTTCTCTTCCATCACTATCTGCAAGAATTATGTCCTTTACCACGGCGGCTCCCTCCTGTTCAAAAATAAAGTCAGGTCAAATCCATAATCCCCGGACCAGTTAATATTTAAAAGCCCGGATGGTATTCTCTTGAAAACAGTTTGTTTCTGCGCTCTCTGATTAAATAAATTTTGTATCGTTCCATTCGTCAAATACCTTCGGATCGTTCTTCTCTGGCTATCTATGATCAGATATTCCCTGCTTTCAAGCGTTACGAAAAACTCATAAGGATAATCGTTGATCAGAATCTTCGGATTTACACATGGTCCGTAAATGATCATCCGGTACTCGCTTGGAATGATGTGATCAACATCCCATGCTGCGATTCCTCTTTTTTCTCCGGCAAAATCAAACGGATAGTCATACTGAAAGTCGATTCCGGATGCTGCCGTTTCTTCCAATTGTGGAAAAAACTGCCTTGTCGCTTCTACTACCCATACAAGCTCCGGAGCCTGGAAAGTGATCTCCACTTCCGAATACACATACCCCTTCCATCCTTCTTTTGCTGACTTCAATACCTTGCATCTTAAATACGCACCATTCACGTACAGCTTCCCGTAGGTATCATTTTCTGCATCAACTGCAATGATCCGGTATAACTGCTCCATATTCGCCTGGAACTCTTCCCTCTTTCCAAACACATCAATCGTCACTGTTTTTTCATATCCGTCCGAAGACTTTGACCAGTCCGCATCGAACCAGTCAGTCTTCGTTGTACGAAAAGGAGCTTTCAAAAGATTCAGCTTTTCGCCATTCATATTTTCATAATACACAATCATACCTGTGGCACTGCTCCTTTCGGTAATGGTCTGTCTATCCGTTTCGTATCCAGGAATACCGGCTTATTGCCATTTTCTTTTGCAATCTTCCTCTGGATACGTTCAAATCTGTCGTAATCAAATCCTTGATCCTTAAAGATCGGATTATTCTTTATTCCGCCTACCGTTTTATCCGGATTAACGGATGTCGTAAGCTGTACACTTCTCTGCAGGCTCTGGACTGCTTTTTGTACTCCGGCATTCATGGATCCGACCGGAATATTCTTCTCAAATCCGATTCCCATACCAAGAGCCATCATCTTACCAACCTGGTCCCGGAATACTCTCGATGGCGAATGAATACCAAGTTTTGACTTGATTGCATCTAATGCGCTACTTGCCGCAGATGTTGCCGCGCTGATCAGGCTTCCTACCGCACTGGATATACCACTTGCAATGCCGGAAATGATATTCATACCAACACTGCCCCAGTTTACGCTGGTAAATGCATTCTTGATCTGGCTGATCATGGATGGAATCTTACCAAGTAACGCCGGGATTCCCTGAACCAGTCCGACTGCGAGCTGCGTGATAATCTTCACACCAGTCTGTATGATCTTCGGCAAATTCGTGATAATCGTAGATGCCAGCTTACCGATGATAACCGGTGCTTTCGCTGCCACCTGCGGAATCGCGTTTGCAATTCCCTGTGCCAAGCCTTCCATTAACTGTAATCCGGAAGTTATTAACTGCGGAAGATTACTGATCAGCGACTCAACCAGAGTCAGGATCATCTGTACCGCTACCGGAATTAACTGCGGAAGTTGTGCGCCCAGGCTGCTTACCAGAGTTGCTATGATGCTTGCACCTACGGAAATGAGCGATGGTAGATTTGCCGTAATCGCATTCATCAATCCCAAGATCAGGGTTGCACCTGATGAAATCAGTCCCGGAAGTGCTGCTGTGATTCCTGCTCCAAAGTTAGATATGATCTCCGGTCCTTTGGTCTGCGCCAGAAGCAGGATCTGGTCAATCTGTGCACCAAACTGACTGTAAACCAGTCCAAGACCGGCTATCACAACGGCTGCAACTGCACCGAAATTCATCAACCCTACAAATGACGGAATAAAGCCGGCTACTGTTCCAAGAACTCCCTGCAAAGCAGAACCAATCTGTCCGCCCCATGCTCCCAGATAACCGGCAGTATCTCCAAGTAGTGAAAACGCGCTTGTAATTCTGGGGATTTTTGATGCGATTGCAGAACCGATTTTGCCGACTGCCCCACCAATTTTTCCCGGAACACTGGAAACGACCTTGCCGATTTTTCCGACAGTAGCTGACAATTTCGGAGTCAGTACCTGAAACGGTCCTGTAACAGCGCTACCGAGCCCTTTCAGGCTACCCGTAAAATCTTTCTGGAAATTTGCAGCCGATTTTGTTGCACTTTTGAATCCCTTCGGAAGCTTTCCAAGCTCAGACAAAACACCAGTTGTAATTCCGCTGAATCCTTCAACGGCTGACTGTACATTACCGATCTGTGATCCGAATAATGAGATCGCCGGTCCAGCTCCTGCAAGCACTGCTGCAGTCTTGCCAAGATTCATGAGTTCATCCGTACTCATGTTCTTTAACTTATCTGCTAATTTTCCGACACTATCTGTAAGTCCCTTTAATTGTGGAACCGCTTCACCGATTTTTCCGGATAAGGATTCCACCACATCCATTCCGGTCTTTCCCAGACGCGGGATCATTTGACCAAGATTATTTAAGATATTCTTTGCCGCTGTCCAGAATGTGTCAACCAGGTCGTTCGCACTGATTACACCGGCTTCAAAATTTTCCCAGGCGGCTTTAGCAGAATTAACAGAACCTTCAATCGTTGTAGAGGCTTCTTTTGCGGAAGTTCCTGTGATTCCGAGATTTTGCTGGACTTTGTGAATTGCCTGAATCATCTGGTCAAACGTTACATTATCCAGATCTTCTATTTTTTCATTTAAGATACCGGAATCATTGATCAATCGGATCATTTCCGACTGTGTACCGCCGTAACCTAATTTAAGGTTATCCAACATTGTGTAATTCTGCTTTGCAAAGCCCTGATAGGCATTCTGGATATCCTGCATATTCGTACCCATCTTATTGGCATTGTCTGCCATATCAATGATTGCCATATCTGCTATCTCTGCAGCCCTTGCAGTATCTCCGCCTAAGCCCTGTAGTAATGATGCTGAAAAGCTTGTAACCGTTGACATGTAATCATTAGCAGAAAGCTGTGCTGTTTTGAACGCATTGTTTGCGTTTCTGATCACTGTCTTGGCACTATCTTTAAATAATGTCTCTACACCACCGATCTGCTGCTCCATATTGGCGACTACACCAAGAGAAGACTTTACAATCACCGCCGCTCCAGCTCCTACAGCTGCAACAGCTCCGGTCATTGCCTTGCTGACTACAGATAAGCCACTTTTTCCAAGACTTCCAAGCTTATTTATGCCTTCATTGAACCCACTCTCATTGATTTTGGTATCAAAATTCAAATATCCATCTGCCATACTATCATCCTTTCTGATAGCACGGCTCAGGGGCTCACAAGTGCTTAATTCTTAATTTTTATCTCCACCTCCCGTCGGCATTTGCGGCATTTTACATACAGTCCGCTGCACACTGCAGTATCTGCGTAAACAAGCAGATGCTGACCGCAGTACGGACACAGATACCACTCACGCCGTGTCGGTATTTTAATTTCCATCATGAGAACATATCTCCAATCTCATAATCATCAAGCTTTCGCTGTTTCTTTTTCAGTGCAACAGCTCTCTGGATCTTCTTGATCCGTTTGCGTTCATTCTTATCCGGAACCGTTCCTGGATCAATCGAACGGTACATGATGCGTTGTTTAATCTCTGTGTCATCCGGCAACCAGTCAAACAAGCTCCGGAACTCCCACCAGTGCATATAATCGATCTGCTGCAGGTCGATTCCATATGCCTCCCGGAACGCTGCATAAATGCAGCCGGCATCTTCCGAAAAAGAAAATACCGGCTTCCCTCTTTTCTGCTGCCCTTCCTCTTCATCTTCCAGATCATCCTGGTACATCCTTTTGCACATCAGGAAATCTCCAAGTGCATAAATTGCAACTTCAATATCATCCGGAATCTGATCCAGATACCACTGCAACAGAAGTCCGCACTTCATCCGCCACGGAACCGAGTCGTCTTCAACCAGCTCCGTAAAACGGATCCATTCACGGAAATCTGTCACGATCGGGTAGTACTCCCCGTTCACCTTGACTTCTTCCGGAAACTGCTCATATAAAATATTCATGCTCTGCTACCTTCCGGTATTGGAATATTTTCCTTTACCATACTGTTTCTGGTAGTTTCTTCTCTGCTGACGGTTTCCATTTGGCTGTGACTGCGGATGCGGGAACTGCTGCGTTGTATTTTGATTTGGTACATACTTATCATATTTATCGTCCAGTTTCTTTGTTTCCGCTGTTTCAAAGTCTAACAGTGATTCTGCCGCTTCAGTGCACAACTTGATGCTGTTCTTTCCGCAAAGGATACGCTCCCCAGCTCCATCGCCAAAAAGGGTATCGAAGAACACATAAAAACACGCGCACTGCGCGCGGATGATATCACTCTGCTTTCCGGTTATGGGAACCTTTTTCCCTGCTTCAAACATTTCTGCTTTTGCTTCCTCTAACACATCCAAAAAATCCGCATCCGTGAAATCCACTTCTGCTTCAAAATTTCCAAATTTCCAAAGGCTCATAGGCTCACTCTCCCATTTCTTCTTTATTCTCCGCCAGCAGTGAATGTACAGGTCTTCCATCCGTCTGTGGTGGTTGCAGTACCCTTTGTGATTTCTCCGGCCGCTTTAAAGCTGCCTTTGTAAATCAGGGCATCCGTACCGTCCCCTTCTGTATCCGGAATTACACTCCATGTTCTCTTTCGTGCGGTACAAGTTGTTTCCGATGTCTTCTGCTCAAACAAATCTACCACCACAATATCAACCTGTGCTTCTGTTCCGAGAATCTCATCATCGGTAATTGCTGCAATCTTTTCATGTACCGGATCATTGGTATACCGGTCAAATTCGTAATCGATCGCCGGCGCATAACCGACTACGTCACTTCTTTCAGACGCCTCATCCACATACTGCCGGCTGTACTCTGTCGAGTTTTTTCCATCCGACAGCGATGTAAATCCCGTCATTCTGGTAAATGTCTTTCCTGATCCGTCAGCGTCCATAAAAGCCACTCTCTTATGTCTGCCAACTAACATTTTTTCACTTGCCATTTCTTCACACTCCTTACTTATAAATCAATCTGCAAATCATCTGATACCGTCCCAGATCGACCTCTGTACTAAACAAATAGCCGGACTGCAGCACTTCCACTCGAATAGCATCGTGCCCTTCCAGCTCTGGAACAATATCATTCAGGTTATTCTGTTCTGTCCACTCTTCAAAGTTCTGATAAAAACCACTGTTGGCAATACCGGTTCTGGCATCCCCATCGTAGGCTTCCTTACTTGTCAGAGCGAACTGGAACTGCTTCAGGCAGCTCCCGTCCACATATCTCTTGTAAATGGGATCTGCTCCAATCGGATCAATGGAATATTCCATTCCATTACCTAAACGATCAATATTGATTTTCCAATTATTGATATCCGGATACATTCTCACGTACTCACGAATACTCTCAATAATCGTTTTCTTCTTATTCTCCGGCAAGCTTCTCAGCTCCTTCCCTGATTGTATCCTTGTGGCTCGCTTTCATCTTCTCAAACCATCTCGCCTTGGTTTTATGCTCGTAATACTGCCGACGGGCATATGGGGCAAGATATTCAATAGAACCGGAACCAACCACCGTACCAAGCGTCCCGGACTTAATCAGCATCCCGGTTCTTCTCGGTGTCAATGGATTCATATAGCGCAGACACTCGGAATCCACAAATGCCTGCGCCCTTGAAAATCCCTCCGCTTTTTTCTGTGCGAATCCCGGAGCCCATTCCAGCCGTGCCGTGGTAGAACCATTCTTACCAGTCACGGTAAATACACTTCCTCTCGGAGTTGTGATCCGGAACTCTTTCTTTCCTGCCATCTTACTCGCCTCCGATCCGCCAGTGCGGAGTCGTACCAAACCGGTTGTCCGACCAGCTTGTCACCTTGCAGTGCTTCTGGAACACGGCTTTCAGATCTGCAGGCCTTTCAATTGCAATCTGACACTCTCCCAGGACAATCTGATCATCATTCTGTATGGTCCAGTATCCATAATCTCCACAGCAGGCGAACTGATCCGGCGGAAGATACTGCCCTGCTTCCGGAATATCCGCGGGAATCCGGATTTTGTAAACCTCCGCACCTTTCAGTCCATTATCCGTAACTGCTGTCTTATGGTCCACATATACATGCACACCGTGAAGAACGGTTCTATGCCAGGTATCATAATTGGATGCATCTCCGCTTATTCTGTTATAAACTGTCACATCTGCATTTGTGATCACACCGCACCCCTACCTTTCTTGACAGCCATCCAGTAGGGAGAAGATAAGGATATACCGCATCATACGCCTTTTTCTTCACCATCTCTTCCGCTGTCTTTCCATCCGTCTGCTCTGTGACATAGGTCACACTGTAGCCATCGTTATTTTCTGACTTCACCAACGGGGTTCCTGACTGTTGCTGCGCATTGTATTTGTAATAAACCTCTGCTGCAGCACAAACAGCATCCTTTACCATGTCATTTTCTGCGGCAAAGACATCACCTTTCACATAGGTCAGATGCCGGATATAGGCTTCCGCCTGCCTTTCGGCTTTTTGGAAGTCCTGTTCCGGAATGGTTTTTCCTCCATATTCATCTGCGTAGTATCCATACGTGATCTGCATGGATCATCACCTTCCCTTACTCACCTGTTTTCAGAACTGCAAACGGGCATCTCTTGTTTTTGTCCGTCTTCAGCGAATTGATTGGATTCGGGATCTCCCATCCGAGACGCATCACTGCACGAAGCGCAACCATATCGTTCTGCATCAGGTTGTATGCGATTGTGCCATCTGTATTCTGGACAACACCTTCCGTAAACAGCTTGAATGTAATATCCTGTCTGATGGAATATACCAGCTGTGAGAAATCTCCGGAAATCATAAGCGCCTTTGACTTATCAAACGCTCCATTGTTCGGGAAGTTCATTGGTGATCCATCCAACGCGTACTGTGTTGTTCCCTGCAGATCCTGTTTAAACAGCGGATCTCCATTTGCATTTTTCAGACCTCTGAGTTTCGCCCTCATGGAAATGTCCGCCATGTGACCGTTTACAAAGTATCCGCAGTCTTCAATATGTGCGATCACTCCGTCCTCTGCCATGATCTTGTCATACAGACTGTCTGCGGCTCCTAATGTTACGACTGCTCCCGCTTTTGTCGCGGTTGTAACCACATCTTCTCTCCATGTGTTCGGTTTATTTTCACCGAACAATACTGCGCTGTCGATGACCTTTCCAAATGCTTCTGTAACTCTCGGTTTTACTTCTCCCCAGATGTCATACTCAGAATCATCCAGAACTGCTTCCGGAATTGGAACAATAACCGCAATCTCTTCGGCAGTGATGAACTTCTTGTCCCATGCCTGCTTTGTAGTTTTCTTCTGTCCGGTATCACCGTTTACGAAATATGCAATCGGCAGCATATCCAGTACCGGCATTTTGTACTGTCTGCTTGTCATGTTCGACAGCTTGCGACCTCTTGACAGGACTGCTGACTGTGCGATCGTTCCCTGGATGATCTCATTGGATTCCTGAATTGGAATCAGAGACTCTGCTCCGGTACGGTCAATGATGTTTGCATCTGTGTCAAACAATCTTAAATTCATTCTTCTATTCTGCATTTACTCTACCTCCATTATCTTCTCGCGGCAGCTCTGATCCGGTCATTGATGGAAACGTTCATGTTTCCACCAGCACCATTTGAAGCATTACCTGCTGAAGAATCTGCAATCCGGTAAGAACCGCCACCGGCAAATCTCGGATTTTCCTTCAGGAACTTCTCTGCTGCCTTTTCAAATGTCGTTTTATCATCTACCATTTTGGAAACCTTGTAAGTCACATAGTCCAGATCATCAGCCTTGACACCTTTTCCGGATAAGAACTTCTCATTCTTCATCTGCTGGACTTCATTTCTGGAATTTTCCAGATCCTGCTGCAGCTGTGTCACATTCGGCTGATTCTTTTTCTGCTGTTCCTTATAATCGGCAATTGCCTGATTCACCTGCTGCTCTGTCATTCCCTGCTGCTGAAAATAGGAACGAAGCGCCGCTTTTTCAGCTCTGTCTGCTCTCGCATTGGCAATCTCTTCTGCCTGCGCAAAGCTGTATGAACCCTGGTTTCCTGATCCACCGGCATTTCCCTGGCTGCCGTTACCTGCTCCAGCGTTTCCACCCTGTCCACCAGAGCCAGCTCCGCCGCCGTCTTCAAAGAGCTGTAAAAACATTCTTTTTCTCATGCTTACCTCCAAATATGAGTGTTTTCCAGAGCTTTTTCTGTCTTCATGTTTTGGACATAATAAAAAGCACCCTCACTGGATGCTCATTTACTCAAACTGTATGCAATTGTATTCCTGGCTGATCACTGTGATTCCCAGGAACCACGAATCCACCAGAAGCTTCCCGCCATCTGACAGATCTTCCCATTCGATCACAGTCATTCCGCTGGCTGTTTCTCCCCGGATTCTGTCACCTGTCAGATCTTTCAGGGAATTGATCAGATTACATGTTAGCGCTGATACTGCCGCACATACCCGGTCAATCCCATCCGGACTCTTCTGGCAGGCATGACCGTTCATACGGATGCTGCGATCTGTTATTTTGATTGTTATCATAAATTCTTTACTCCTTTGACTCTATGATGGTTACTGTTCCTTCAAAGACTCCAAAATTTGACTGCTGTTGGAATGTATGGGTTTCAGCAATATCCTCATTAGTCATTGGTCTTGTAAGGTACCATAAAGAATCATCTTTCCAGGTAATTTCTTCCAGTTTCTGATTTGGCTCAAGCTTTATCGTTGTCTTCCCACCATAACTTTTCGTGGCGGTCTGGCATCCAGTTAAACCTGCTATCAATATGCTGATAGCCGTTAATACTGCTACTGCTTTCTTTTTCATTACCGGCCTCCTAAAAATAAGTACAAAAATACCACCGGTCATTTCGACTGGTGGCAACTATTCAAACTCTTTAAATTTAATTCCGTTTTTGCATTCCTCTTCATAACCAGAAAAAATTACATCCTCCGGTATTCCATCTGGAAATGCTTTACAAGTCATCTCTTCACTATTTTCATTGAAATTACTGCACAGCATACACTTTGGCAATGTCATTCTAAACCCTCCGCCAATGAAGGATATATTTTCTGATAAGTTTTCTTGCTTCATCTGGAATCCACTCTCCGTTTCTATACCTAACAAACGCCTCCGCTAAGCACTCTCGACCGTCTTTGCTTCTATCTGCATATCCTGAAATTCCTGCTATGAACTGCCTTCTTATTTTTTCATTTAACTCTATATATTCCACTTCTGATACGCAGTTCTGAAATGGCATTATATGCGCCATTTCATGCGCAATGTAATCTTCAAAATTCTTTCCCGCCATTACACCATCATTGTACCATCTCGGCATAATAGTTTCAACTTTTCTATAATCTTGTTTGTAATTCAAAACAAGTCCATGTCTCAGCATTCCATTTTCATCCAAGTAAGCACCTGTTGCAAAAATATCATTTTTCTTTAGTTTTCCGCCTTTAATAGAATCTAAGTAAATCACGTATTCCGAATCCAACTTCTTTATCGCCGCATTGATTTTCGCTTCAATTTCTTTGCTCAAACCTGCTTTCTTAACAACTGTGTCTGGAATAGAAATTCTCATTTTCAGATCATACTGACTCGGTGCAATTCTTCCTCGTCCATCAATATAAATCCGCTCTCTTTCCTCTTTCAGCCTCATTTTCCGAGAAAACGCCGCATATTCATCAAGCTGTCCCTGATATTTGGCTTTTTGGAGCATAATCTCCTGCCAATCAGCGCCTCCGTCCTGAAGCATCTGTACTTTTTCACGCTGTGCCCGCATTGCTGTCTCCATCTGGCGCTGCCTTTGCTTTGCCTCGTACAGAGTGTACTCTTTGCCCCGGAATTCTTTTGGCTTGCTTTCCTTCCGGTTCTGAGCTTCCAGCCATTCATCTGACCAGTTACGCTGTGAAATGCCAGGAAAGAATGGGTAATAAGTATGATAACAGTTGGCTCCCAGAAGTCCTGTCACTGTACCAAGTCCACAGACTGAGTACAATTGTTCTTTTGTCCAGACCTGACCTTGCCATACCGCATGAGTAGGACGGGCCCCGGCATGCCACTCAACCTCAAAATACTCTGTTCCGAGCTTCTTGGCATTGTAGTCTGCTATTTCTCCGGTAAGATTCGCCACACCAGTCATGACCGCTCTTCTGGCAGCCACTTCTACTCGGCTTGCATATCCGGATCCGTATTCAATCTTCCGAAGTCCACTGTTCGTCAGCTGCGTAACCACACGGCGCAATACACTGCCATAGTCAAATGCTCCGGTCACAATATCAAAACAGGCATTGTCCAGATAATTGGTATAAACCTGTGACAGCGGTGTTAAAACCTTTCTGCCATTATAATCCAGGTAAAATCCAAGTGACTTCGTTACATTCTCCAGATCTTCCAGACTCTGCTGAATGATCGCATCTGTGATCTGCTGCAGTTGCTTATTCTCTTCATACGGGATAAACTCTGCATTGATCTGTTCATAAATGTCCTTGTTCCGGACGTATTCCCAGTCGATCACTTTATCATACAACTCAAACATCTCCGGATAAGACGCATCCAGTGTTTTCTTGATCTCTCTTTCGATATCCTCGGAAGAATATCCCAGAATCCGTAAACGGTTAATCTGCCAGTCAGCTGTACTGGTGATCTCGCCGGTCTTTTTGATCCGCCGGGCAATGTCCTGCAGAATCCGTTCTTCCAGACCTATGTACCGCGCTGCAATCTTATCGGCAACCTGATCTTTGTATTCTTTTCGCATCCTACTCCATCACCTGATTCTGCTCTGGCAGATTCTTCTTTGCCTGTTCCACTGTTTCACCGTACCATTTTGCACGGTATTCTTCGTGCCGCATCACGCCCATGCTGACATCCTGACGGTCCTGCTGACGCTCTGCGCCCTTATCCTCAATGATAGAATCATCAAAGTCAATCACAATATCTGTGTTCTGGTCCAATGTATTTCCTGTCACAATACCGAGCCGGATAATGATTCTGACCAACCGCTTTATGACATCTTCCAAGATTATCTCATGCTTCTTCAGCATACGGTACATATCTGAGTTCTCCGAAATGATCTCGGTTGCTGTCTTCGCTCCTGCTCCGTCAAACCGGTATCTTTCCGTACCGAATCCGCATTTCAGAGACAGATAATTCAGATCATCATTGATTGCCTTACTGTGCTGTTCTACACGAAGGCTCATGTCCACTTCCTTGATCAGACCGGTCTGGCTCTTATCGTAATCTTCCGGAAGCGAATAGAACACACCATCATCCGGATCAAAGGTTGGGGATCCGTCCTCATTCGTCAGCATTTCCGGAGCAACAAAGATTCTTTTTCTTCCCAGATCGAACTCATTGCAGTAGGAATCAAACTCCGTGTCCAGTTTTTTTAAGGTATCTATGGCGTTTGCAAAAATCGCAATTCCCATTGGATTACATTCGCCCGCATTGTTTGTGATATTCAGCCTGTCGATAACAAACTGCGGTTCTGTGGATCCTGTCTCTGTTCTGGATGCCAGATTTGCAAATGGTTTCAGCTGTTTCCATTCCTGTTCTGTCAGCTCACGACCTTCCACACTGCCTTTTGCGCATTCCAGGACGCTGTTTTCAATCACATACATTCCTTTTGATTCAATCCTGTGAAACTGAATCTGCACGTATTTCTTCTGACGAACTGTATGCACGAACGTAAAAATGCACTCCGTAACCTCCCCGTTATTCCAGCTGACCGGATAAATGTTCTTGGCATCCACATAGTTGATTCCAATCTCACCTGCAGATATCGTTCCATCTTCCTGCACAACCGCATTGTACAGATAAGGGATATATGCCACGGTCCCGGAATACGCTTTCCGTTCCTGGTAGTCATTTCCCATAACCAGGAAGTGATTGTTATCCAGAACCTTCTGCACAAATTCCTGTGTCGTTTCATCTTCCAGTGTGATCATAACTCTCTCATTAAGGAGCAGATCTGCAATATCCTCTGACAGTTTCTTTGCCATTCCCATGCTCTTCCTACGGCATCGTTTACTTGTACCTCGTCCGGTATTCACCTTGTAGAACGTAAACTGCCGGACATTGGAATTGTACCAGCTGATCCACTCATCGATCTTCCGGTAGAACGAAGCATCTACCGTATCGATTCTTTTTTTCCTGAAATAATTAAAGATATTCATCCTCTTCTCTCACCTCCCTGCTGCCGATATCGCATATGTCTATTTCTTCCGGCGTTTCATCTTTAGGTAGCCAATGTTTGATCTTGCTCCAGGCGCCCATAACCACATAGCGTATGGCATCCATGCAGTGATCCGCTTCCTTCACCGGCACTTCTTTTCCTTTTTCAATGGATTTCTTATCATACTCGTAGGTTCCAAACTCCTGCACCGCATACTCCTGCTTCGGGGAAATCGACATGATATCGAATACCAGTGCTTTCTGTACCCGGCTGATTCCAAGCGCCACATCATTTTCCGCATCCCGCAGAAACACCTGATAGTCCAGTCCGATTCTGGTAGCTCTCCTAACCTCTTCTGCCAGACCTTTTGCAGATGGATCCAAAAAAATATAAAAGATCCGGTTATCATACTGTTCATGTAGCCCATCCATGAACTCAACCAGATCTCTTGCATATTCAGACGGACTCTTCTGCCTTCCAGATTCCCGTCCACTGTGATAATATTCTCCAAGTCCCGGAAATTTCTTCCGGTAGGTGTCCAGACCAAACGCTTCAAAGGTTGTCGCATTCTGCTGACCGTAGTCACCTCCAATGTAAATCCGGTCATATCTCCTGTCCGGATCCGGCTTTTGTCTGTGCCGATCTGAAAACATATAATAGATCAGCTCATCCACGCCAATCGCTTCGCCGAGCCATACCCACCGGTACATCTTCGGATCTGCTTTCTTCATCATCTCCGCCGATGCAATCAAATCAGGACCAAGCCAGTCCACCGGCACATCCCGGTAATCTGTGTGAATGTGAATGCAGTCCTCACGCTTCTCCATTTTCTTGCACCACAAATTGATCGGAGCATTTGGGTTCTTTGGCGGGTTGTACAGATAAATCATCTGGAATCCACCCTTATTTCCACGGACAAACGTTGCTTCAATGTTGGTCAGCTCATCTTCGCCTTCGCCATCATCAAAGAACTCTGTCAGTTCATCCAGGACAACCAGCTTGATCGGTTTATCCTCGTCAATGATACCCTTTGTATCGTCAATACCGTCTGATCCGGCAAAGTACATTGTTGTCCCGTACTTCTTGTAAGTGATTTCCATCGGGGATTTCGTAATCCGGAACTTGTTTTTCGGTATCTGCAAACGGCTGATTCCCCGCAACATTTCTTTGTATACCGTCTTCCGGAGCTTGTTATGATGCTTACGCAGCACAACAACGGAACCGTTGGCATCTGATACAAGCTGATAATCTGACCGGATGGAAGCATAACTGGACTTTGTTCCTGCTCTCCCAGAAGTCAGGATGATGTGCTTGATACTCCGGTTGTTAAATATTTGCAGATACTTCGGAATTATGATCTCCGATATCCGGACCTGTTTCTTCTGGTGCGTCATTGATAATCTCTACTCCTTCATCCTCATCACCGTTTCCACCGCTCATTCTGGCGGTATTTGTACGAATCTGCTCAATTCTGGCTTTCTGCTCTTCACTTGCAGCTTCCCAATCTTTATGCAGCATCTCATCATACTGCTTGATCATTGCCCGGAGCTCCCCTTGTGCTCTTGCCTGCGCCTTCAGGAAGTTCTCCTGTTTGTCCCAGGCTTGCTGCACTTCCCATTTCTCACCAATCACATTCCCGTCTTTCTCTTCTACCTTCTCAACGGTCTTATCAGCCTGATCCTTAACATATGCAATCCTCTGCGCCCTAACAATCGCAGCATAGGCAATCTGTATCTGATGCCATAGCAGATCAAGTGGATCAGCCTGTTCAATGGCAGAAAAAATCTCCCGTGTTTCCTCCGGGAGATACTTGCTGAAGAATCCGTATTTTTCAGCATTCTTATTCTGTTCTGGTGCTCCGCCGTCATTCCCGACAGCATTTTTATTCTTTGGCTGTCCGCCTCTTTTTCGTTTCCGAACGTTCGTTTTCTTATCCGAGCGTTCGTTTTCCCATTTATGAGTACACTTCCAACGCCGAACTGTTCCTTCTGGCAAACTTAGCTGACTTGCAATCTCAACTAACTTTATGCCCTGTAAGTACATGGCTTTCGCCTGTTCGATTCGTGGATCCGGTGCTCTCGCCATGTACCATCACCTCTCATTCGTGTTGTTTTGACTTTAACTGCTTTAAACTATTCGCCCAGGATTTTTGAGATATCCTTACCAGTCTTTTCCTCTTGTTCCAGCAATATTGCTTGAATCTGACCTCGCAATTCTAGTTCGGTGGTTTCGTCAGTAACTGTAATCAACTCTTCTCTATCCGAAAAGGCAATCGTTTTCTCATAACCTGTACATTTGGTCAAAAAAACGTAGACTAGCTTTACCACTGTCACAATGGCAGTTATATCACCTACAATATACACCCCTTTCTCAAATTCAGAAATCATGACCTGAATAAAATCTGGTGGTATCGCTGCGGGCAAGCATTTAAATTCTACCGATGCCTCACACACATCTTCTCTAAAAGCATCGCGTGTAAATTTCTCTATAGCTCCTGATTCAATTTCGACTTTTTTACCATTGTAGTTATTTGTATTAACCTGAATATTAACTTTCATCTTCATTTCCTCCACCGATAAATCTAACCTCATAATACCTCTTTTTCTGGCACTTGGCAACGAAAAAGACGACCTGTCACCAGATCGCCCTTTTACCACACTTACCGTCGGAGAACTTATTGTGAAAATGTCACATCCGAAAAGCTCTTTTCTTTCGCTTCTCGATGTTATCATAATACCACAGATGCTACTGACATTCACTGACATCTTTTTCCGGAAGCCGAAAATTTACCAGTGCCTTCCCGTGAAATCGATAGATCTGCCGTTCTGAAAACTTCATCTTCTCTGCAATCTCCCACCAATCCATCCCACGGATATACCGGTAAAACAGCACGTCTTTCTCATTTTCGCTCCGCAGCCTTTTGATCTGCCGTACAATCTCCTGATATTCCACCATCCGTACATATCGTTCTTTTATCAGCTCCGATACCATACGGTCAAGCTCTGCTGCATAACCGGACAGATCTCCCTGACTGCTCCCGTGTGGCATCCCATCATTATTCATCGATGGGGAAATCTTCATAGATCGCAACTCTGCTATTTCCGCATTGATTCTATGTATCCTCCGGACATGGATCCTGTACTGTCTCAGATACTCTTTCTTTTTCTCATTTTCCGTCATTTCTTTTTCTTCGGTCTGCAATGGTATCCACCTCCGCTGTAATGTCATACTTCTTTGCCAGATATTCTGCAACGCTTACGCTCTGATAAGCCGGTCGCTTAAATCTCTCCAACGCCTTTGCATCATGCCGGCTCTCCAACTCTTCATAATGCTGCTGCCTGTCCCGCCGCTGTTCTTTTCTGCTTCGTTTCTCCTGCAAATTATCACCTTCTATCCATCATCACTCTAATATAGCCGGAATGCAAAACGCCCATAAGCACCACGCCGATCCCGTCCATTTCATTGCTATCAGAATGGTTATAGCTGTTATCATCCAGATACAAATCTTTTTTACCGCATACATTGTGTATTTATCCTCTTCCATTTATCCCTTATACCTTTCCGGAAGTGGCATCCACGCCACAACCTTATACGGTTCTCCCTGTTCATCGAACCAGGCGCCCGTTTGGGAATAATACAGCGTTGTCGCTTTCTCTGCTCCCTCGATCGTAACCAGGAACTCCGCTGCATATGCACTTCTGACATATGATTCTATGAACTCCCGCTGATCCGGAAGACGTTCTGTTGTTGGAATCCATTTCATTTCCTTCCGCTGTTTAGTTTCGTGTGGAACCACTTCAAAATATTGTTTTTTCCAATCAAACACATAATCCAAACAATATGAACCGTAACCGATGTAGCAAAAATCATCACCAGCTACTCTATATCTAAGTTCGTAATAAGGTTTACCGCCAATCTCTTCAACTATTACATTGATACTCTCGACTTTTATTTTTTCTTGTGTAGCACTCGGTACTGATTCTAATGTTTTTTCATCATCCATCTCTTGCACCTCTTTCATTTTATGCTCCTTTTCTGCATTTGCTCCGTATATTCTGTAACCCTGATCTTCTCTCCACAGATCGGGCACTCTACAAAGTTCCCAAGCTCATTCATTCCAACCTGAATGTTTGTAACATCTTCTTTCTCGCAAGTAATTCCGATTCCACATGCATCACATTTCCCCTGGTATTTAATCTTACTGATAATCCGTATCATTTTGCACCTCACATCCCCCGTATTAAGAGTTCCTTCATGAGTCGTCCTCTTACACTTTTCACGATCTCCAAGTTACATCTGGTACAGTCTTTCATCCCGTTTTCTTCCAGATACATCTGGAAATCTTCCAATGCGGTGATTGTCTCTTCAACCTCCGTCTTTGTCAGATTTATAAACATCTTCTTACCTCCAGATTTTTTCAAAGCATCCACGATGCAAGAATATTTCTGTCCCGCGTTTTGTTTTTATGTATTCAACCTTTTCCAGTTCATCGTTCTCCCGGATATATTCCTTACATCCGGGACAAGTAGCACATTTCCCGTACCGTTTCCTGTACTTCTCCAACAGACTCTTTTTTTTCTTGTCCGTTAACTCAATCACATTATCCCCTCCTGACGAATCTTCCGGATCCTTGCTTTCAGGCTTTCCATTACCCAGTTCTGAACATCCTCTTTCTTCTCCAGCGCCAGCATAACGTCCTCATCACGGGTTCCGCTGCACACCAGATGATGGATGATCACTTTTTCTTTCTGTCCCTGTCTGTGTAATCTTTTATTTGCCTGTGTGTATAATTCATAGTTCCAGGTCAGCCCAAACCAGATCACGTGGTTTCCACCCTGCTGCAGGTTCAGTCCATAGGCACTGCTTGCAGGATGTGTCAGTAGAACGTCCACCTCATGCCGGTTCCAGGCATCCTCGTCCTCAATTGTTTTCAGTTCCCTTACCCGAAGTTTTAATTTTTCCAGTGCTTTCAGAATCCGTACCCGGTCATGCTGGAAATTATAAAACACAAGGACAGATTTTCCATTCAGGCTCTCTATCAACTCCAGAAATGCCTCGATCTTGCATCCGTGGATTTCGTGAACCTCATGATCCTCGTCATAAATCGCCCCATTTGACAGCTGCAGTAATTTATTACTCAACGCCGCTGCACTGGTAACACTGATCTCCTCTTCGTCTTCCGGAAGCGCCAGAACCATCTTTCTCTCCAGTTCCCTGTATACTTTTTCGGCTTTCGCATCCAGCGTGACCGGAATCTGATGGTAAATGATATCCGGAAGTTGCAGGTAATCCTCAGCCTTCATGCTGATGCAGATATCCGAGATCTTTTCCAGAATGCTCTCTTCCGTTCCGGGTTTTGCCTTGTAGTTATAAATCACATTCTGCCCTCTGTCCCCCGGATCAAAATACCTCTCCCGGAACTGGGTGTATCTTCTTCCAAGCCTTTCACCACCATCCAGTAAAAAGATCTGACTCCAGAGATCTTCCAGTCCGTTCGGTGAAGGTGTTCCGGTAAGTTCTACCATCCGGTTAATGTGACCACTCATACTTGCCAAAGCTTTGAACCTTTTCGCTTTGTGGCTTTTGAAGGATGAGGACTCGTCCACGATCACCATGTCAAACGGCCACGCCTGTTTATAATAATCCACCAGCCAGCATACGTTTTCCCGGTTGATGATATAGATGTCTGCCGGTGTATTCAGCGCCCGGATCCGTTTTATCTGGCTCCCCAAAACCTGGGATACCCGAAGCATCTTTGTATGCTCCCATTTGTCTTTTTCTTTTGTCCAGGTTCCCTCTGCCACTTTCTTCGGCGCAATCACAAGCACCTTCCTCACCAGGAACCGGTTGTATTTTAATTCTTTTACTGCCGTCAGTGTTGTGACGGTCTTTCCAAGTCCCATATCCAGGAACAGCCCGATCTTGTTAATCTCTAAAATCTTTTCGATACAGTGTGCCTGATACGCATGCGGTTTAAATTCCATTCCACATCTCCTCCAAAAAATTTTCTACGTCCTTCGCTCCATACAGAACTCTCACATTCTGACCAAGTTTTTCCAGTCTTGTGATCTGCACTTTCTGCAGACTAGATAATTTTCCCGATTCCGTTTTCAGTTCCACAAACATTGGTGCCGTGTCCGGCAGAACCACAATACGGTCCGGCACACCATCGTTACCCGGACTGACGAATTTATACGCTCTGCCGCCCATCCTCCGGACACCGTCCACCAGTTTTTTCTCAACCTCGCGCTCAAGCATTTATCACACCTCCTGTTACTGTTCCTCGCGTACACGCGTATATGTACCCCTGTATTATGTGCGTTATGTACGCCATATACGATTTTTATTATTTATTTTTTTATTCATATATAAAT
The DNA here is from genome assembly GCF_027697525.1 of Coprococcus sp. AM97-35. Taxonomy (NCBI): domain Bacteria; kingdom Bacillati; phylum Bacillota; class Clostridia; order Lachnospirales; family Lachnospiraceae; genus Coprococcus; species Coprococcus sp. AM97-35. The sequence continues at coordinate 20,462 of NZ_JAQESL010000023.1, forward strand.
TATGGCAACATTGGTAACATATTATAGAAAACCCTTTATTTATCAGGCTTTCAGCGTTGCTTTATCCGTTGCCTTTTCTAATTTCTTATGCAACATTGGCAACACCCCTATTTTTTACCCGTTGCCGTGTTGCCGTTAAGTTGCCGTTATTTTTCAAGTATGTCAACACTTCTGGCAACGCGTTCAAACCCTTTTTGGATTCCATGTGGACCATATCTGCGCTTCGATCGGTTTGGTTTCCACCCTTTAATCCCACCGAGTATCTGGTTGATCTCCCTGCTGTCCGTTCGTTTCATGTACTTTGCTTCTCCACCAAAACACTCCGACCATATCTCTAATGAACATACTTTATCCCTGTCTACAAGCTCCGTTTTTTCATCCAGATGGAGATTTCCATTCCAAAATTGTTTCCTCTGAAGCAGACTCAGTGAGTCCCAGTTATCCGGTATTTTCCGCTCCAGAAACTCCCGGATGATCCCTTCTTTTCCGGAAGACTCCCTGTGGCTCTCCTGCATCTCCTGCGCCATTTCTTCCTCTTCTTTGGACATATATAAGGGCTCGCCCAGTTTCCAGTACATATAGGCTTCCGCCCATATCTGGTCTACTTCTCCGGGCAGATCATTCCACACAGATTTCTTTGCCGGATGCACACCCACATCCACTGGCCAGAACCGGCGGTTCCCTGTCATATCCTTTAAAAATTCCTCTTCATTACTGGTTCCGAAGAATACACAGCGTCTCGGATATTTATTCGTCCTGCGCCCATATGCCGCACGGTAAATGTCGTCTGTCTTACTGAGGAACTGTTTTACCGCATTGGTTTCCTGTTTGGTCATGGCGGTCAGTTCCCCTACTTCATTGATCCACGTACCCTGGATCAGCTCGGCTGATTCTTTCCCTTCAAATGAGGTCAGTGAATCCGAAAACCATTCCTTTCCAAGAATGCTCAAAAAGGTGCTTTTTCCGATACCCTGCGGACCTGTAAAGATTGGCATGTAATCGTATTTCACTGCTCCGATCACAGCCCTCGCAACTGCAGCACACAGAGATTTCCGCATAACCGCCTGCGTATAAAGATTATTTTCTGCCCCCAGATAATCGGAAAGCAGTGTATTTACCCGCCTTACCCCATCCCAGGTAAGACTTTTCAAATATTCTTTCACATCATTGATCTTGTTCTTGCTACTCACGATCAGAAGCGCACTATCCAGCTTATCTCTTCCGGTGATCCCATAGAACAATTCCATATAGTTATAGAATCCGGCATCGTCTTCATCTTTCCATCTGCGTTTTCCTTCTTCCTTGCTCCATGGAACTCGTCCCAGAATGAGACCACAGCTTGCAAATTCATCCGTAACGATCTTCCCTTTTAATAAAGGATCATTCTCCAATACCAGTACCGCATTGTTGATCGTCTTTGCAAATTTGCCATTTCCATCCCTCGCAAGACGGTCCAGCCACGCAAGATCTGGTTCCTCCGGATCTGTTTCTTTGGTATCATAAGAATTCTGCGCTTTTTCAAAAGTTTCTTTTGCCATTAAACCAGCTACTGTTTTATCATTGCTGGCAAGCTTTGTCATTGCTATAAAAGATGGAAGCTTACTGTTTGGTGTTCCCTCTTTCGCTTCCTGATCCTGATCTCCAAATTTATGTAAACGGACCAGATCGAATGCATTCACCAGAAGACCGGAGCATGGATCGGTTGCATGATGACTGTATAAAAACAGATCTCCATCATAAACGATTGCCCCTCCTACCGTTGTTCCACCTGTATAGGTATATCTTCCTTCCATATCCGTAGGTTCATATAATCCTGGAATAAATTTCTCCATCGCCTGCGTGATACTGTAGGTTCTGCAGAATGCTCCGATGATCCCCTTCTTTTCTGTTGGATTTTCCTGTTTTGCCAGTCTGCGTTTCTCAATTGCTTCTGCTCCTGGTACTCTCGGCCACTGTACAATATCTGTCCAGTCGCCATACATTCCCAGAAGTCCCTGCAGGCTACAAAACGGACGGTCGTATACTTCGCATACATACTCACTGTTTTTACAGCAGCTTGGCCAATACATCAGACGTGCCACGTCAAAGGTTGTCGGATCACAAAACTCGATTCCGATCAGAGATGCCAACTTTCTTGCTGCAGGCTCATACTCATCTGCCGAAGCTGTCCGGTCTAATGGCACAATCACCCTCAGTCTTGGCGCATAGCCGCTATGCTTTCTTGTGCTGTAGACTGCAGCATTGCATCCAAGTCCTGCCACACGTTTCAGAATGTCCTCTGTCTTTCCCGCTGGGATATTATCCAAATCCAGCGTCAGCAGATCTCTTCCTTCCACGTATGCTGCTTTCCGGATATCCCCGGCAAATGTACCTCCGACAAATCCACCAACATCCTTCAGCTCGTCCTGCTTTACCTTGGCATAGCTTAAATACTCTTCCAGTGTCTCTGTACTCCGGGCTGGTGTTCTTAATTTTTCGGTGAACTCAGCCCATGTAATTTCCGTTCTCGGCCAGTGTTTGGTTTTTCTGGTCCCTGCTGTACTGATCAGCATCTTTCTGTTATTTTCCAATTTCTGACCTCCTGCTAATCTTTCATGTAATAATTACCTTCAAAGCCGGCACCTTTCAGGATAAGCCCCGGCGCCCATGCAATCGGTTCTGCCATCAGATCACAGATCTCTTCCACGGTAGTTCCCGCCGGCGCATCAATGATCACTTCATCATGCACGTGGAACACAACCTGCAGCCCCTTTGCATCGATTCTTCTTAATGTCTCTGCCAGGCAGTCTCTCGCAATTGCCTGGACAATATTCTCTGTCATTTTTCCACCATAGGTAGAAGTCACTTCCCATTTTCTGCTCTGCTGTCCCACGGTGTAATAATGGATTGCCATTTTTCCAAACTGATTTTCTTTCAAAAATGGTCTTGGATAGTATAATTTTCTCCCACTTGGGAGCTGTACCGTCAGGAAACTCTGACCATAAACAATATCGCTCTCCAGATTAAAAATCAGGTTATAGATTGCCTGTGGCTGCGCTGTCTGCATAACCGCAAGAGCAGCTTCCTCTACTGCATACCACAGATCCCGGATTCGTGGGTTCGCTGTTCTCCACCGCTGTACAATATCCGGAAGTTCTTCCTCTGTCAGTCCCATATTCAGCGCTCCCATTGCAATCAGTGCATTGGATCCGCCCTGATATCCCAATGCAAGTGTCGCTACTTTCCCTTTCTGTCGCAGGGCGTACTCCGGGTTTCCTTTTGCTATTTTTTCAATCGGTACATGGAACATCTGGGAAGCTGTTGCCTCATAAATCTTTCCATGAGTGGCAAATACTTCATTTACCCATGTTTCTCCAGCAAGCCAGGCAATCACTCTGGCTTCAATTGCAGAAAAATCCGCAACTACAAACTTATTTCCTTCTGACGGAATAAATGCAGTCCGGATCAGCTGCGATAAAGTATCCGGCACATTTTCATACAAAAGCTTAATACCGGCATAGTTTCGTTCTTTTACGAGTTTCCTCGCATAATCCAGTGTCTTGATATAATTTCTTGGAAGATTCTGCATCTGCACCAGACGTCCCGCCCAGCGCCCGGTCCGATTGGCACCGTAATACTGCGTCAGTCCACGAACCCTGTCATCCGGACCTTTTGCAGTGTCCATAGCCACATACTTTTTAATGGATGTCTTCCCCAACTGCTGTCTGATCTCAAGTGCCCGCCTTACATTTTCCGGTAACTCTGCAGATAATTTTTCGGATACGGTTGCCTTCTGCAGATTTTCCATTTCCACTCCATTTTCATGCACCCAGTTAAGAAGCTGCGCGGAGCTGTTCGGATTTTCCAATCCCGTTAACTTCCTTGCTTCATTTTCGAGAAGAACGGTACTTTGTTCGTTGACCTGCAGCGCGCCATCGATCAATGCAGTATCTACCTTTACCCCGAATGCATTCATGCGGATGTCCATCTGCCATAATTTTTCTTCTTCATCCGGTACCGGGAAAGCATCCAGTCTCCGGAGGATCTCGCTCTCAGTCACAACGTCCTGTCTGCAGTATTCTTTGAATAACTCCCACTTCTCCGGTGCATGTCTCGGAAGATTCCATGTCCTGTTTCCATTACTCTTTGTAGGTTTACATGGTACGCAAAAATACCGGATCAAAGCTTTTCCGGTTGCCAGCTTTCTTTTATCCTGCGGAAGTCCGATCGCCTTTCCCGTAGCATCAAGTCCTGCGGTATACCCACAATAAAGTCCGTGAATCATAGTACATCTCCACTGTTCCAATGGTGTCACGTACCCCACACGATTCAGACAATACCATTCAAATGCTGCGTTATATGCGTGCTTAACTGTTTCTGGATCCTTTAGTGCTGCAACGACTTCATCCGGTATTTTCTCTCCCTGTTCCAGATCAACAATCTGAACAGCATCATCCTTAAACCGGTATGCAAACAGAAGTATCTTAAAATCATCTGACTGTGCATACCGGTACAGTCCAGCTTTTCCAATATCAATGCTGCTCCTTGTTTCAATGTCGATGCTCAACTGTTTCATGTTGTTCTCCTTCTGATAGCTGAAGAGGGCTTTTTGCCCTCTCCCTTACCACGGTAATCCTGTGATCGGATTGACTCTCCCAGTCCCGACTCCATCGGTTGGTTGTACACCTGTTCCAAACACTGCGGATGCTTTTGGTGCGCTTCCACCGAGTGCTTCCCCGTCCTCCAGTTTCTGCACCGGACCAAGTCCGCATCCAATTCCTTTCTTTCCACCAAACATATACGGGAAAAAAGTTACGTTGACTCGACCATACATCCCGCTATAAACTTCCGACTGGTTGATAATCGGATTTCCCATTGAATCAACGATCTCAGGCGGGTAATCTGCCTTTGCAGATGCGGTAAATACCCAGTGTCCTTTACACTCCGGACCAAATGCCATTCCATCCGAAGGTCTTACCCCGTCCCCGTCATAAACCGGATTGGAAACGATTGGCGGGCATACGCCGTTCCATTTCTCTGCCGTGCCTTTCTGCTTCGCTGCTTCGATGGCAGCATCGATTCTCGCTTTGGTATCTACATCACTTTTCGGGACCAGAACAGTTGCCTGATATTTTTCTTCCTGCCCCTGCTGATAAGCATATGGTTTATAGAGATGTACATATGAGAATCTTACTTTTCCAGTTGTTACGTTACATAAATTATCCATGTTAGTTTTCCTCCTTAAATACCTGTGCGGCTGTCACTTTGTTTGTAATTGCTTCCCTCTTATCAGATTCCTCCACCAGTGTTGGTTTTCCTGCTTTCTTCTCGATGAATTCCCCGACTGCTTCCTGAAAGTCTTTCTTTCCGATCATCTTTTCTACCTGCGCCAGGGTTAATGGTTTCTTTTCATAAAGCATTTCTTCCACTGTGACTCCCGTACTGATCAACTTGTCAAAAGCTGCATCCATATCCGTCCAGTCTCTTACGCTCCGTCCCTCAACGGCTTTCCATCCAGGAACTTCTTTTCCCGCAAGGCATTCACTTAAACACCATTCCTGCAGGTCTTTCTGATACTTAACTACGTCCCGCAGTTCAATAAGTCTTTTTCCGGCTTCTTCCGTGCTGATCAGTGGTGGTAGTTCTCCAATTCCAAATGCTTTCTTTACATTAAAATCAGATCTTGCCCTGCACTGTGCTTTCGCCCTGCAGAACCTGCAGGCTTTTTCCCCTGGGTGATAGTCCCCTTTCCCTTCAATAGCAAGTGCCGCTTTTTTCTTAACCACTTCACCAAACGCCAGCAGTTCATCCAGCGTACAGGACCATTCAGAAATATGATCAATCCGCGGCTGTATGATCGTCATGCAGATCTTCTTGACCGGATACAAAATCTTATATGCTGCATAAGCACCCAACGCATAAATCATCATCTGCGGATTCTGCTCTGCATCCACCTGCACGCCTTTTCCATACTTGAAATCAAAGACATGGATTGTATCCCCGTAAACCATCACGCAGTCTGCAGTTCCAAATCCTTCCGGGATCCATGCAGTCAGATCAAGCTTCTGCTCAATCGCAACATACGGCGCAGATTTCAAATTAAGTGCTGTCCCTTTTATGTAATCCAAATATTCATCCGTATGCCGTTCCATCTCATCCTGCCAGAGATCTTCTTTCTTCAATTTGTTCAGCCTTGTAGTGTACTTCCGTTTTCCAAAGTCTGGTGTATAGAAGTAATGTCTGACTTTTATTTCTGCCAACTCATGAGCTAACGTTCCCTCTCTGGCGGCTTCCGATGTACTATCCGGAAACTGTTCTTCCAGTCTTGCGCTCGGCGGGCACTCCATCCAGCGGTGCGCGCCGGATGGACCTAAAAGTGCATGGCTTCTTTCTGCATGTCCCATTAGATATTTGCCCCCATTCCACGAAGTGCCGTTGCAAAGTTGCCATACTGGTTCTTTGGAAGTGCCGGCAGAGCTTCCACGCCATATCCGGCAAGCAGGTTCTGAAGCTGTGTCTGCATTCCCTTGTCCATCAGAGTCATTGCAGCGTTTGCCAGATCATCCAGGGTATAGGTATGCTCTACAGTAGGTACAACCGGCGCTACCGGTGCAGCCTGTACGGGTGCTGCAGTCTGTACCGGTGTCGTCTGTACAGGTACTGCCGGCTGCACAGGCGGTACAGCTGCCGGCGTCTGCTGGATTGGTGCCGCGCTCTGGGCTCCGTTTGTACCCTTACTTTCCCTATATACCGGGTGTGCCTGTTCATCTGCTACGCCAAGAATTTTCTTTGAAAAATCCACCAGTTCCTCAAAACTTTCAAACTTAAGTTCAATCTGTGCCATTATTCTTTACCTCCTAATTTTTCAAACCCTGCATGGGCGATCTCTATGAATTCATCCTTTGAAAGGCTGATCCCTTTTGTCATTTTTGAGTGGTCATCAGACCATCCCCTGATATCCAGCTTGTCCGGTTTCCCGTACCAGCTGATCACATTTAACTCTTTGTGATAAACATCCGTTTCACTTTCCTTTGGCAAGCATAGGAGCGTTTCTTTAATTTCGTAGTTCTTATCATTCATCCACTTGATTCTCCTGTTTTATAACCTTTTAGGTACACATCTTCCTCTAAAGTGACGAATTATTCATCAGCATTGTCAGAAACTCTCCTACTGCTTTCAGTACTTCCAATTCAAGTTCCGCATCCGTTGTAAGACCAAGTTCTACCGCCCAGTTAATCACTTCCTTCGCCTCGGCTTCGCTTTGATCACACTTCTCCGTCAGTGTCTTTTTAAGAGTCCGGACGATAACCGCCAAATCTGTCGTTAATCCCGGTATTCCCTTTGATGTCTTAATATGACATACTCCATTTTCAACATTGATCATTGACTTTCTCCTCCGATTTTCCTATAATTTAGTTGAGTTTTTTGTTATGTGCGCCACTGGAAGCTGCAACTTCCGGGCGCATTTTTATTGTCTTTACGCCTATCCTATCCAAATGATTTGCCAGATCCGACAAGTATGCGATCGCATTATTCTTGTAATACTCGGATGTACCGTCAACCCTTTCCAGCGACTGCAGTTTGTTGATCATCTTATCAAGCTCTGACGTTCTCATGCTCTTACGCTGCTTCTCTTCTGGCATGCTCTCTCGCCTCCCTTATCTTTCTTTTCCTGTGCCGGTATTCCAACATCCGGAAATATTCCAGCGCATACGCTCCAACCGCAAACACTGCAAGTCCAAGAGCTTCATACAGGTAAAACAGCTCCTGTTGTTCTACCGAGCACCCACCAACCATGCACATAAATCCAAATACAATCGCTGTTTTGCTTAATAGCTTCGCCGCCTTATAGAACATCTCTTATCCCTCCTTTGCTTGTCCAACTGGTACCGCTTACGCGGTTTTCTCAATGGTATATGTAATTTTCACTTTTTCCTGTTCTTCCAATAAAGAAATCATCACCTGTATGATTTTTTCGATATCGGGTTTCATGCTTACCACCTACTTTCTATTGAAGTTTATGCGGTGCTGGTTGTACTTGTTGATTTACCCTGCTGATTTTTTCCCACTCTAACACCACAATATTTTTGTCTCATCCTGTCCTTTCATAACGGCTCGAAACTCGGCGTCCAATATGAAGCGTTTCTCATCAAACGCATCATTTCCGTGATATTCGTCTCGCTTATAGTTTTTTTTGATAACCGTATCTAACCCGAACATTACCATTTTCTCTGAATATCCCCTAAGCAATGCTCTCCGTGCTAACTTTTGCAGTCCTCGGAAACTAATGCGGTCAGATAGCTCTGGATACTGATTAACAAGCTTTCTTGCGATTTGTGTCTCGCCTACATCTTGATTCATAATTTTAATCACACTCCATAGATAACTGGGCGTTGCATTCTTGAATCATAATCCTTGTATTTGTACACGGCTGCCAATTCTTTACATACTGCACAGCTTCATCGAATTTCTTTTTTGGAACATTATTTCTCGCATTGACATTAAAGTAATGCTTCAAATCTCTGTTGCATTCCGCAAATACCTTTTTACTGATTTCTTTAATCCTTAGGTTCATTTGTTACTCTCCGTGTTAACTTAAAAATTTGTTGATAAAATACTGCTGACCTTTTCCAGTAACTTTCGGAGTCTTATTGATTCTGACCGAGCCATCCGGATTATTTACGGTACTTTCCTTAATTTCGATAATTCCTAAGTCCATCGACTTTTGTGTCGGCATATTCCAGTCCGAACCTTTTCGCTTGATAAGATAGCCGTTTTCTCTGAGCCAGTTGAACAAGCGTTTCTGTCCAATCTCGATGCCGTTCTGCTTCAGGAGCTTCGCAAGGTCTCCGATCAGGATGGAAGTGTGGCTGGTAGCTACTGCATCGGCAAAGATTTCTTTCGGTTTCATTCGCTGGTTGTCTGCTTCAAGAGCTTTATTCTTCTCTCTTTCCTCTTTCAAAGCTGTGAATGCCTTAATTGCCATCTCAGGATTTGAAAGAAGTTCATCGACTGCATACACACCATGCTTTCTGATTGCCGGAAGAACTTCCGATGTTACCCAGTGTTTGAATCTCTTAGCTGATTCCAACTTGCTTCCAAAGATTAAAGCATATAAGCCAGACTCGTTGATGACCGTTACTTCTCTTCTCTGACCTGCGTACTCAATTTGGGTACTCAGCTTATCTTCCTCACTTACATGAGTTGGAACTGCATTTTTAGGATTTGCATAACCAAGTGCTGTTGCAACATCTTTTCCTACAAAATAGATTTCGTTATTAAGTTGTACCGTTCGGATATCACCGAACTCTTCTGAATTGAAAATTTGTAATTCTTTCATTTACGCCTCCTTTAGTATCTTCAAAAGTTACTCATGTGCAAAAAAAATAGGCATTGGATCATCTATATGTAGTTCATCAATCATAATTTGAATCTCATCACTACCAAAAACACCATTTTTCATCTTTTCATAAAATGTTTTTGGCGTAACACCTATCATTTTGGCAACATCTGTTTGAGATAATCCATTTTTAGCAATTATCCCTCTCAGTTCATTTGTCTTTATCACACTTTCACCTCCGTATCTTTTTAAGTTACTCTTAGTATATCACATTTCGGTAACTTGTCAAGATATTTTTTATTGCAATTACAACATTTTTGTGCTATTATAAAGTTACTTCATAAAGGAGGAACTAAACATGACTGTTGGTGAACGTATAAAAGAAATTAGGAACAAACTAGGAATGAGTCAGGTTGATTTTGCTGACAAAATAAATGTATCCAAACAAACACTATATAAGTATGAAAATAATATCATTACAAATATTCCCTCTGACAAAATAGAGGCTGCTGCTCATCTCGGCAACGTTTCTCCAGCGTATCTGATGGGATGGACTGTTAGTGATGGTGATATTGCAAATGCTTTTATCAATGATAATTTGGAAGATATAATTGATAGCATAAAAGATTTTTCACCTTCCGAAAAAGAACATTTTAAAAATTATTTACACTTACACGAAATAAACCGAAAGGATATTGACAAATACACTACTCAGTTGCTATCACTTCAGGAAATGCAAACAAGTCCACAACTTAATGCTGCGCACACACGTACAGATATAAATATTCCTGAAGGAACAGATACATCAGATAATGATGTTATGGATGATGATAATTTTTAAGGAGATAATTTATGGGATTTTTCAATTTTTTCAAAAAAGAAGTACCAAAGCCAAAACCTACTGTTCCTGCTGTTAAAACTGTGACTGTCGAAGATATGAAGCTCTTCCCTAATATAGGATATGATTTTACAAACATTAAAGTTTATAAACATACTCCTAATTCCGATCCGTGTTATCTCATTGAAGGAATAAATCTTAATAAGGCAAGAGAGGACTTGAAAAAAATCAATAGTATAATCAAAGAACATGCCAAAACGGATAAAATTTTTTCTCGTTTCAGTATTGATGTTGCAACTGCTCGATTTTCATCTGAAGGCATGAAATCTGGACACGATGACTTTTGCTGTTTGTTTTGTTCTCCTACTACCAAGAGTGGTAAACCCGCTAAATTTCCTCTAAGTATGAGAATTGCCCCATTATCTTCGGATGAGGTTTGGAAACGCGAATCTTCAAAAACAGGGAAAACTATACATGGACGGATATATTATCTTGCGGATGGTAGTATTGGCAAAGTCGAAATCTATTGTTGGCAGGGCGGTAATGGATATTTTATAAAAGAAAATTATACTTTGAAAAAGAAAAATTGATTATTTTTCTGTATATTACATTGATCTTTAGGGGGTGTTAGCAATAAACACTTATGAAGCACTTTTAGATGAGGCCAGCGATATTGGTCTCACGGTAAAAGAAAAACCTCTAAAATATAATAATGGTCGAATCAAAGGTAGTCGGATTGCAATCCGGCAGGATATTACTACAACCACAGAAAAATCCTGTGTCCTTGCCGAAGAACTCGGACACCACTACACTTCCGTTGGCAATATTCTTGACATGACATCTACTGCCAACCGAAAACAGGAACGTCAGGCAAGACTCTGGGCGTACAACAAGCAGATCGGTCTGATCGGACTGGTACGAGCCTTTGAGCATGGCTGCCAGAACCGGTTTGAAATCGCTGAATACCTGGAAGTGACAGAAGAATTTCTGGAAGAATGTATTGAATGTTACCGGAATAAGTACGGGATTTGTAAACGGGTAGATAATTATGTGGTGTATTTTATACCACAGTTGTCTGTGATGAAATTGGTATAACCGCATATGCGATTATATAGAAACACTTTATATGAGGAGGAAAAATTATGAAAAAGAAACTTATAGCATTGGTTCTGATCGGAAGCATGGCACTGTCATTTACAGCCTGCGGCAATAGCTCCGATTCATCAAAAGAAGCAAAGGAACCATCCAAGAAGACAGAAGCATCTGCTGAAACTCCAAAAGAGGAAGTAAAGGAAGAAGTCAAAGATCCTGTTGTGCTTACTGGAAAATGGGAGTACAAAGATGATGACGGTACTTGGATGCAGGCAGATATTACAGAGGATACCATCACAATAAACTGGATCATGGATGAAGGAAACACGACTGCTGTTTACTGGGTTGGAACCTATACTGCTCCTACAGAATATTCTGAAGAATATACTTGGACATCCACCAGAGATAAGGAAGCAACCGATTCCGCTCTTCTCGCCTCTCTGGATGATACAAAAGAGTTTTCTTATTCCGATTCAAACAAGCAGATTACCTATCAGGTAACAGTTTCTGGAATAACAAAAACTATAACCCTTGAGCAGACAGAATAAATAAAAGAACCGCTCCTGCGCCAACAGGAACGGTCGAGCGATGAAACATACACCAATATGTTTCTCTATTAAGTACTCCGAAGAGATACCCAATTTCCAAATAATATTGTATCATCTTCGGAGCAGCCACGCAAGAGAACTAATCGTAACTATATAAACAATTACATTTTTGTTTCCAAAAGAAATGAGGTGAATATATGGGACGTAATTTAACAAAAGAAGAGCTTAAACGACATAAAGAAAAGGCTTTGGCAAAAATGGAACACTATATCGACTCTTTGATCAATAGTCCAGATTCTAAAACCAGTGGAAAAGCTGACAAATTAAGTTATTGGCTTGAAGATTGGTCTACTTTTCTCGATTTTGAATCTCGTTTTTCCCCATCCAGTTTAAGAAGATACAAACGAGGTGAAATCATAAAAGTCCATCTTGGTTATAATATTGGTAGCGAAGAAGGTGGGTTGCACTATTGCGTTGTTGTCGAAAAAAATAATTCAAAGAACTCCCCTGTAATAACTGTTGTTCCGCTTACCTCTGTTAAGAAGAAATCTGATGTAGATCATCTTCATAAAGGTTGTATCTATTTAGGTAACGAACTATACACAGGGTTAGTTTCCAAAATTACTTATATTCAAAGACCTCTGGAAAAGAAAGTCTTTGACCTCAAAAAAGAAGTTGACGCCACTTACAAAACTCATCCAGAAGACATGCATAAATTCCAAAAGGATTTAGAGGATTGTGCAAGGGATTTATTGTTATTAAAAAGAATGAGAAACGAAATCAATAAAGCAAAACTTGGTAGTATTGCTTTAGTTGGACAAATCACAACCATCAGCAAAATACGAATTTATGATCCGAAAACTAATTTCGATATTTTAAGCAATGTAAAGCTTTCCAACGAAAAGCTTGATCGCATAGATCAGGAAATTATTTCTAACTTTACAAATAGAAAAATTTAAAAATCAACATATTTTATTGACATTTTCATATAATGAGGTATATAATAAATAAGCTAAAACAAAGCCGTTAACCGGCAGTATACAAGACAATGCTCCCAGTCATCTGGCGAGCCGTATTTATTGAAAGACCTCGTAGAAATGCGAGGTCTTTTACGTTATATAAACATTTTTTCAAAATAAAACCGCTCCTGCGCCAACAGGAACGGCTCAAGACTAATGCCCCGAAGGATACACCAGTACGTTCAAAATATAGTGTATCATCTTCGGGCAGCCACCGCAAGCAGAACTCATGTTCTTCTGCTGGCTGTTATTTTTATACTCATTTTTACGTATATTGAAGAGAAAGGTGATATAATATGCCAAGTAAAATTGAACGCTGCGCCATTTACATCCGTGTGTCTACTGCAGAACAGATGATGCACGGTAAATCCCTGGAAGCACAAAAACAGTACCTGACCAATTACGCCAAAGAACATAATATGACCGTTGCTGGAGTTTATGCTGACGAGGGTAAAACTGCCCGTAAAGAATTAAAAAAGAGAAAAGCTATCCATTCCCTGCTTGAGGACGTAAAAGCCGGAAAAATTGATGTGATCATCTTCTGGCGGATTGATAGATGGTTTCGTAACCTGTCTGATTTTTACAAGGTACAGGAAGTCTTGGACGATAATAACGTCCATTGGATCAGCACCAGTGAACCCGGAATCAATATGGAAACCAGAGACGGTCGACTGCAGCTGAATGTAGTTCTATCTATCGGTCAGAATGAGGTCGATACCACTAGCGAACGTATCAAATTCGTAAACGAAGCATCTATCCGGCAGGGAAAACTGATCTTCGGTGATGTGAATATGGGGTACGGCTACAAATCTGGAATCATTGGCGGCGTAAAACGCATGGTAAAAGATCCTGATCGAGAAGATGCCGTAAATGCTTTTTATCGTTTTTTCTTTAAGCACCATGCAAAAGGACTTTCCATGCGCTATATTCAGGAAAATTACGATCCGGATTTTACATGGGCGAATATGCGAACACTGCTGTCAAGTGAATTTTACAAAGGAACCTATCGCGGAATTCCATACTGTCCTGCTTACCTGACAGAATCCGAATGGAATAATCTGCAGGAAATACAGAACGCAAATGTTAAGCGTGCTCCTTCTGGCCGGATTTATCTTTTCAGTGGCATGATAAATTGTCCGATCTGTGGACGCAGGCTTAGCGCAAGAGGCGGTTCATCCATTATCAACAGGAAAACCGGTGCCAAAAAAGTATACTGCTATTACCGATGCAATAAAGCTTTCATTGATCACAAATGTACATACAAGCACATGGTAAGTCAAAATCTCATAGAACAATACCTGATTGATCATCTGGAATACGAATACAATAAATTTAAAATAAAATGTGAAAAAATTGAAAAGGAACAAGAAAAAAAGAAGAAAATTCAGACTCCTGAAAAGCTCCAGAAAGAATTAGAACGATTAAATCTTCTCTTCCAGAAAGGAAGAATCGAATGGGATTATTACAGCAAAGAATATGATCGGATTGAAAACGAACTGAATGAATTGTTAAATGCGGCTCCGGAATTAGAACCTGATTATGCTTATCTGGAAGAGCTGCTGAATACAGACTTTAGAACAATGTACTACAATTTAACCCAAGAAAACCGCAGAGCCTTCTGGCATTCTATTATCCGGGAGATTCACCTGAATACTGATCATACCGTTGACTCTGTTGATTTCTTATAGCGTCTTGTACTAACTGGTTGACTCCGTTTGGAGCGGATAAAGTTATGACCGCCGTCCTCTCCGGTGAGGCAGATATTGGCTTTATGGGAAGTGAATCTTCGATTTATACTTACCAGGAAGGTGCAAATGATGTCATCAAAAACTTCGCACAGCTTACGCAGCGCGCCGGAAACTTTCTGGTCGCACGTGAAGAAATGCCGGATTTTTCATGGGATGATCTGAAAGGAAAAGACGTTCTTGGCGGAAGAAAAGGTGGCATGCCGGAAATGGTCTTTGAATACATTTTGAAAAAAAACGGAATTAATCCACAGAAGGATCTTTCTATCAACCAGAGTATTGATTTCGGTTCAACCGCTGCTGCATTTTCCGGTGGGCAGGCAGACTATACCATCGAATTTGAACCGAGCGCTACTGCCCTTGAAGCGGAAAATTCCGGTTATGTCGTTGCTTCTCTCGGCGTTGATTCCGGCTATGTCCCATACACCGCCTATAGTGCCAAAACAAGTTATCTGAATGCTAATCCGAACATCATCCAGAAATTCACCAATGCCCTGCAAAAAGGAATGGATTTCGTTCAGTCCCATACTCCGGAAGAGATTGCAAAAGTCATTGCACCACAGTTCAAGGAAACCGATCTCGCTACAATTACAACAATTGTCAGCCGTTACTACGAACAAGACACCTGGAAATCGGATCTGATCTTCAACGAAGAAAGCTTCAATCTGCTGCAGGATATTCTGGAAAACTCCGGTGAGCTGAAAGAGCGTGTTCCTTATGAAGAACTAGTTACGACTACCTTTGCGGAGAAGGCCGCCCACTAAATAAAAGCGCAGACGCTTCATTTTAAGCCAGCGTCTGCGCTCTATTCTTACATTTTAAAATTTATCCTTCTGAAACTCTTACCGGATATATCCCTCCTGATAAGCCTTCTGCTTATTGAATGTGTACATCTCCGCAAAGGATGCCTGTACATACGGATTTACATAAAAAATTGCAAGAAGTCCACAGGTAACCGCACTCAGCAGATACCATCCAAGGAATGACAGATCCATGATAAATGCTTCCATTTTTTCTCCATCCATCATCTGTTTACTGATCTGGAATGCTTCTTTGTAATCCATTGCCGGATTCTCAGCAATAATATATGGTACCATCAGATATTCATAATGCTTAACGATTCCAGGTACCACCAAAAGCAGACTCCAAAGTGTAGTAAATAAATCTCTTAAAAACATGGTAAGAACAATATTAACATAATGTCCGGAACGGAAACCGTCAAGCAATGTTCCGATTCCCGGCTGTGCAGTCTGGTTCAGGATAAAGAACCGGTATCCACCCATTTTCAGGAGATTACCTACAAATACTTTTGCCACAAGGACAATCAGTATTACTACCGTTGCGATTCCTGCAAGCAATCCGGTAATCATTCCCACATTAAATAAATTTCCACTATATATATCTGAATTCTCACTTACCCGTCTTGCACTGGATTCGCCAGAGACTGTGCCAAAGATTCCCATCAGAAGCGCAACTACAACGGCTGACACATAATTCTTCTTAAATGCCATATTGCCTCTCATTTTAAGTTCTGCTCTATTCCACATCATATACCTCTCCTCCTTCGAATACATTGATATGATTCTCACTACCTATACTTTATCATCTGTAAATCTGTCAATCACTTTACTGATTTTCTATCTGCTCAGCAAGATCATTCAAGTACACCCATCTGTCCATCTTTTCTTCCAGTGTTGTCTCTGTTTCTTCCTTCTCTTTCATAAGTTCGGACAACTTCACGGAATTGGTGGCATTCTTAACCATCTCCCGATCCAGCTTTTCGATCTTCTCTTCCAGCTTTGCGATATCCTCATCGATCGTCTCGTATTCCCGCTGTTCTTTATAAGAAAATCTCAGCTTTTTCTCCCGCTGCTTCCAGGTCTTTTTGCTGTCAGACTCACCGGTCTGTGCAGAAGCTGCATCTGACATATTTTCTGCAATTGTCTGTCCGTCTTTCGGTTTTTCAAGCTCCACACGGATCAGATAATCGGAGTATCCACCTTCCGACTGGCGGATTTTTCCACCTCCATTAAATGCAAAAATACGACTGACAGTACGATCCAGGAAGTACCGGTCATGGGATACAATCAGAATAATACCATCAAAATGATCCAGATAATCCTCCAGGATTGTCAGCGTCTGGATATCCAGATCATTGGTTGGCTCATCCAGGATCAGTACATTTGGTGCTTCCATCAAAACACGTAGTAGATAAAGTCTCCGTTTCTCGCCTCCGGATAACTTTTCGATCCGCGACCACTGCATTGCCCCGTCAAAAAGAAATCGTTCCAACATCTGGGACGCGGTAATCTTCCCGTCAGAAGTTGCAATGTACTCACCTGCTTCTTTTACATAATCAATGACACGCTCGGATTCATCCATATATTCATTCTCCTGTGAGAAATAGCCAATCTTGATTGTCTGTCCAATTTCAATAGTTCCGACATCCGGTTTTATGATCCCGTTGATAATCTTGAGCAGCGTCGATTTTCCACATCCATTATGTCCAATAATTCCGATTCGGTCTTTCTTCAGAAAAATATAAGAGAAATCTTCGATCAGCTTCTTTTCTCCATAAGATTTGCAGATTCCGGAAAGTTCGATTGTTTTATTCCCCATACGGGAAGCCACAGAATCCAGCATTACTCGCTTTTCTTCCTGAATATCTTTCATTTCCTGCATAGCATGAATCCGGTCAATATGCGCTTTCTGTTTGGTACTTCTCGCCCTTGCGCCGCGGTGTAGCCATTCCAGCTCCGTACGCAAAAGGCTTTTTCTCTTACGTTCTGTGGCAAGCTCCATGTTCTGACGCTCGGCTTTCAGACGCACAAACTCGGAATAATTGCCTGGATAGTTATATAATTTCCCATGATCAACTTCCACGATACGATTTACCACACGGTCCAGGAAATAACGGTCATGCGTAACCATCAGGATCGCTCCCCGGAACTGGATCAGATATTCTTCCAGCCATTCGGACATCTCATTGTCCAAATGGTTCGTCGGTTCGTCAAGGACCAGAATGTCTGCCGGTGTTAAAAGTGCCCGGACAAGTGCCACTCTTTTCTTCTGTCCGCCGGACATATGCTCAATCTTTTCATCATAATCGGTAAATCCAAGCTGATTCAGCATAGACTTTGCTTCTGCCTCGATCGTCCAGCGGTTCAGCTCATCATAATTTCCTTCTGTTGCCGCGCGAAGAATTGTTGTTCCTGCTTCAAATACCGGCGTCTGCGGAAGATAGCAGATCTTCACCTGATTCCCCATGCTGATCGTTCCGGCATCACTTTCTTCGATTCCGGCAACGATTTTCAGCAAAGTGGATTTACCCATTCCGTTGACTCCGATCACACCGATTTTTTCATTTTTATTGATTCCAAATCCCACATCATCCAGAAGCACACGATCCGTATAGGCTTTGGATACATGTTCCATTGTCAGTAAATTCATATATTTTCCCCTGTGATTCTCTGTTTTGTCTTTTTCCATTATAGCAATTTGTACGGGTCCTAGTCAATCCAAAGTATCTCACCCGGCACCGATTCTGACACGCAAAAGGCACAGAATCCTATCCGTTACCGGACAGTCCCTGTGCTTTCACATATCCCCATATTCTTTTTATCTTATGATGTGAGTGTCAAAAATAAATTTTGCCGCTCACTGGTGTAATCAGATTGCTCCATTGCTAAGCAAGCTTGCATCGGCTTTCTGACCTTTTTGACCCTGGTATCATCATCTTATAAGAAAATATATTTCAGGATAAACAGTATCACCAGTACATACATCAGTACACTGATCTTCTTTTCTTTTGCTTTTCCTGTAAGTACGTTGATTACTACATAAGAAATCACTCCCATGGAAATACCTTCTGAAATACTGTAGCAGAATGGCATTGCCGCGATACAGATAAAGCACGGAATTCCTTCGCTGTAATCACTGAAGTTAATTCCTGCCACATTGCTCAGCATATAGAAGCCGACTATGATCAGTGCCGGAGCTGTCGCAAAGGACGGAATTGCAAGAAAGATTGGTGATAAGAAAAGGGAAATTCCAAACAGGATCGCTGTTGTCAGGGATGTTAAACCTGTACGTCCTCCTTCTGTTACACCAGAAGCACTCTCTACGAATGTTGTTGTTGTAGAAGTTCCGAGTACTGCTCCAACTGTAGTTGCAACTGCATCTGCCATCAGTGCCCCTTTAATTCTCGGAAGCTTTCCGTCTTTGTCAAGCATGCCTGCCTTTGTAGATACACCGATCAGAGTTCCGAGTGTATCAAAAAGATCTACGAAAAGGAATGCAAATACTACAACAACGAATTCCAGTGAAAATACATTCTTAAAATCAAGCTTTCCAAATACCGGTGCAAGGCTTGGAATTGCAAGTCCGGAACTGAAATCCGGAAGCAGACTGTAGAATCCGATCTCCGGATTCGGTACATAAAGGCCTGCTATCTGGCAGATGATTCCAAGTATCCATGTGATCAAGATCCCCCAAAGGATATTTCCTTTGATGTTCTTAATCACCATGATTGCTGTGATCAGCACACCTATGATTGCAAGAAGTACAGTAATTCCAACGTTATTGAAGCTTGCTTCCACTCCATTTGCCTGATTATATGCATCTACGGAGAAGAGCTGTACCAGAGTAGATCCTCCGACAACGATATTGGCATTCTGAAGTCCAAGAAATGCAATAAATAATCCGATACCAACGCTGACTGCTGTCTTAAGACAAGTTGGGATCGCATTGAAGATCGCTTCTCTGACATTTGTCAGGGAAAGAATAATGAAAATAATACCCTCTACAAATACTGCAGTCAGTGCAGTCTGCCATGAGTAGTTCATACCAATTACTACAGTATAAGCAAAGTAAGCATTCAGTCCCATACCAGGTGCAAGTGCAAATGGATAATTTGCGAATACTGCCATACACAGCGTACCGATCAGTGATGCAAGTGCTGTTGCAGTAAAGACTGCCCCCTGATCCATACCCGCTGCGGAAAGAATACTTGGATTGACTGCCAGGATATACGCCATCGTCATAAATGTCGTAATACCTGCAAGAATCTCAGTTTTGACATCGGTGTGATTTTCTTTAAGCTTAAACACCTTTTTCAACATATTGTTTTCCTCCTGCTGTCTGTCTCGGATATTCCCTCTCACTCCTTAAAATATCCTCGTACAATTTTCTTGTAGCAGAGAATATTTTAGCAAAAAAAAGAGAGAAAGTAAACACATTACTTTCTCTCTGATTTCTAACTCTTGTTCGCTATTACTGTTCATAGTAGCTGTATACCGCAACTATTTGCTCTCTCTGATCTTCTTTCTGAGCAGAAGTACCATTGCAGGGGATACG
>NZ_JAQESL010000024.1:0-38868 GCF_027697525.1 Coprococcus sp. AM97-35
TCTGGCGCCATAGCCAAGTGGTAAGGCAAAGGTCTGCAACACCACAAACTAAGGAGTCAAATAATATATCTATTCCTCCTTAGCTCAGTCGGTAGAGCATGCGGCTGTTAACCGCAGTGTCGTTGGTTCGAGTCCAACAGGGGGAGCTACAAACCCAATAATTGTGCAAAATAACTAAATACGGCGCAGTAGCCAAGTGGTAAGGCAATGGTCTGCAACACCAGTATTCACCGGTTCAAATCCGGTCTGCGCCTCTTAAAAAGCCCAGAAAATCAAGGTTTTCGAGGCTTTTTCTTTTTTCAAAATCCTATAATTCTGTCTAAAAAAATAAGGTGGCAAAATTATAGGAAAGAAAAAGTTCACAATTTTTTCTACAAGTCCATTTTTCCATAATCCAATTCCCTTTTTTAAAAAATTAATTCTAAAATATAAGTTTTCATGCTTTAATATTTATAGATATGTCCGCCAAAAACCGTTAAAAACCTTATAAAATCAAGTAAAATCGTTTCGTAAGGTGGACGATAAGGTGGCAGAATTTTGGTTGTTACAGCCTGTGCCATCATACTGTAGACAACCATTACCTCTGTTAAGCGGATGATTTATGCAATCATAGCATCAATTAAACTTACCTTACGTTCACTGTCTGTATGAACATAAGTACGCATGATCACCTCATAGTTATCGCCAATGATTTCAGCAGCTTCCTTTATTTCTCCCATATTGTGAGTCTGCCGGATCAGATTTGTTGCAAAAGTGTGCCGTAGTGCATGAAGATTATATTCTGGAATCTCAGCACGCTTACAAATTTTCTTTAGCGTATTGGCTAAATTTTGGATTGTAGGGCTGACACCATTTTGCGTAGATAATATCAAATCTGGAAAAACCCGATTTTTATCGTATAGCTCCATCATACATGATAGTGAAAATTCAGCTTCCTTGTTTAATGGAATAGTCCGTAAACTATTTGGGTATTTTGGAGGAGTCAAAATCATTTTAGTCTTTTTTTTGGAACCGGCCTCTCTGTTTTTAACCCTGCTAAGCGTATGTGTGATTTTAATGCCACGCCGTCCTAAAAAGGGCACGATAGAAGATTGACCTAATGCAAGCAATTCACCACCACGTAAACCTGTGTTTAAAAGGAATACAATGGCAGGACCATATCTATACAAATAGCGTTCATTTTTATTTGGACTGGGTTCCATTGCAATTTCTTTTATGATCTGCTCATGTTCTGGTGGGATGATTGAGATTTCCTTTGTTTCTACAGGAAGAACGGATTCTTCCGGCATTATCACCCGATTTAAAATATCAGAAAAGTTTTTTGGCAGTTCGCCGAGAGAAATTGCTGTTTTAATCATTGCAGACCAAAATAAGTAAATTTTCTTTAATGATGAATAACTCAGGATTTCCTTTTTGGCATTAATCGTTGCTGTAATATCATCAGCAGTCAGATTAGAAAATGTTTTGCTAAAAGCATCCGTATCTTTTAAATGATTTTCGTATGTTTTTTCTAATCGATCTAGGCTGGTTTGTTTGAATTTGCCAGCTTCAACCATGAGACTTTTGCGGAATAAGTATTTGTTCGCATAGTCCTGTACTTTGATGTTTGAAGTAATTGCGTCTTGTATTGCCACTTTTATCTTCCAGTCATCTAATAATGCTTTCGCTTCTCCTTTGGTAGGAGCATTAAACTCCTTGTCCGGTAGCCCTTTTTTTCTATATCGGGCAGTCCATCCTCCTCTCTTATTTGGAAATAGTGATCCATCCCCTTTGGATCTTCTTTTTTGTTGTGTACCTTTCGTTGTTCTCGCCATGAATAGTTCCCTTTCTTTAATGAGATATTCATGCCAAATCAGGTATAAGGTCTATTTTAATATAGCCAAGCCTGATTGACAATAACTTTCTAAAGGGCCTAAAAGAATATTTGCTTTCCTATGTTTTTCTTGAGAAACTCCTGAATAGAAGCTGGTGAAGTAAAATATTGCCGCCCAACTTTTGTAACGGGAAGAATTCCACTGTCAAGAAGTTCCCTGGTTTTTGTTTTTCCAATGCCGAGCATGGATGCTATCTCCTGAACGGAGTATGCTTTAAAGAGATTGTCTGTTTCACTCAATATAATCACCTCTATAAATTAGATTAATGAAAGAGTAGACATATCAGGAAACCGTTTCCTATGCCATGTTTCATGCACGTATGAGGTGTTACTATGTAATCATCAAGCTGCAGGCGTGCATTTATGCGACACTATCTGCAGCACCTATATACATTTCCTGATAAGGTATAAAATTATCAAGGTACAATAGCGTAAGACTTGGTTTTGTCTTAACAATTTCATTAAGTAATTAACTGAGATTTTTTCAGATTGAACAGATTATGTACTTTTTATTAAAAATTTTTCTATAAACTTGAAAAAAGAGAGATGGGATACGTGATATTTCAATATTCTAATTGAAGTCATATATGCAAAGCATAGTATTTAAAAACATACAATATATTGTGCATGAAGATTGACATATACTATATCATGTGCTACTATACTGCTATAGTTAATTTTATGCGTACCCATAGGGGGAGTTTTGGATTTGTATAAATCCGAAGACTCAAGGAGAGCAGTAAGGCTGCTTATTCCGCATAAGTTGTTTATGATTGTATAAAGTGTCACTATCTGTCCTTATGGGGCAATAGCGGCACTTTTGTTTTTTCGGTAATATTATCAGGGATATGAGAATGGATAGCGAAGGAATACTTCACTTTTCATTCTTTTTTTATGCCCTAATGAAAGGCAGGATTGCCACAATCAGCTTTGGCTGTTTATGGATAAATAAATTTAAGAAAGGTGGTACACACATGAAAGAAACAAAGATTTATGCAGATGAGTTTTGCACTACATTTGCAAGTACAACGGAGATGCTGGAATTTCTGGCTGAGAGGGCAAAGCAGTCCAAGTGGATTCGTAAGCCTACCAGGATGCTAAAACTGGTTCCATTGGAAAAGGAGGCAGAAACCATTGAAGAAGCCTGTGAAAAAGAACTGGAAGGAATAGTAGAGGATACAGAAAAGAATACCCAGTTGGTATTAAAAGTGAACAAGGATTTTTATCCGGTTCGTGACTGTGCTATCCATACAATTCTGAAAAGAGCCGGCATTAATGGAACAGGATTAAAGAAACTGGAGAAAGCTACTTATGCAAAGGTAGTAAACTACTGTCTTCAGGTAGCGAAAGGAGATGCCTTAATCAAGGTGGCAGATGGAAAAGTATCTGCAGTACATGGCGGTGATGATCATGATTACTGTGTACTGGATATGCAGACAATCTTCAATATGACAAGTGATTATCTGAAAGCACATTTTAAGGGAAGTACTTATCTGGAGGGTTCTGGAAGTTTTGACCATTCCATTGTGTCTGCTATGTGGACTTTAGGAGGAAATCAGGAACTTTTGGATACTTATCACCAGGCTTTGGAAGATCATGGAATTGAGGATAAGAGCCTAGCTCCTGCACTGCGCCTGACTACTTCTGATGTAGCAGTAAGTGGTGTGAATCTGTATCCCATGATGCTCTCGCAAACCAGTAACCGTGTCATTAACCTGGGAAGTCCTATCAAACTGTCCCATGATAGAGGGGCGACCTTACAGGATTTCCGGAATAATCTGGACAAAATTTTTTCCCGTTATCAGGAAGCAGTTAAAGGAATTGTTGGTTTGATGGATATAGATATCCAAAACCCTGTAAACTGCCTGCATCTGATTATGAAGGAACTTAAAATCAATCAGAAAATCCGAAATGAAGTAGTAGATCTTTTTGTGGGACAATATGGAGAAGAACCATGTACCGCTCATGACCTTTATTTTGCCATGCACGAAGCTGCTTTCTTTGCTGCTTGTGAAGGGTTTTCTGCACCACGGATTTTAAAATTGGAAGAAGACATTGCAAAAACACTGGTCTTTGACTGGAAAGGGTTTGATGTATATGGAACGATTAAATTATAAGGAGGAAATGAGATGAATACAGCATTAAATTATCAGCCGGAAGTTCTTGTTGATACAGCAGATTTGAGCCGAGAAGAGTGGTTGGATTACCGGCGCCTTGGCATTGGAGGAAGCGATGCAGCGGCAATCATGGGCTTATCCCCATTTGCGACAATCAGGGATTTGTATTTCGATAAAATTGGTGTTACGCCAGTAATCGAAGAAGAGGAAGAAAACTGGGTAGCGAAAGAAGTGGGACACCGCCTGGAAGATTTGGTTGCCATGATTTTTGCAAAGAAGACGGGGCTTGAAGTTTTCCCTGTACGAAAAATGTTCCGGCATCCGCTATATCCGTTTATGTTGGCGGATGTGGATTACTTTATCCGTTTCCCAGATGGAAGCATTGGAATTTTGGAATGTAAGACCTGCAATTACAATGCAAAAGACAAATGGGCAGATGATGGGATTCCTGAAAACTATGTTTTGCAGGTTCGTCATTATCTTGCAGTCATGAATATGAATAAAGCATATATTGCCTGCCTTTATGGAAACAATGAAAATGAATTTGTTTATCGGTGTCTGGAACGGGATAGAATGGAGGAAGAAGAACTTATTGAACAGGAGAAATACTTCTGGGAAGAATATGTGGAGAAGAAAATAGAACCACCGTATTCCGGGAAGCCAGATCTCATTTTGGCTAGTATCCGGAAATATAAGGGTTACGCAGACAAATCAATTCCTGAAATCAGCATATCTAGCTTGGAATCACGCAGTCTTGAAAAATATCTTAAATTATCTGAAGAAAAATCCCAATTGGAAAAAAGAAAAAAGGAGATTGAAGCGGAACAACGTGCATTGAGCGTACCGTTTGTCGAGCTTCTTGGACAAGGGTGTAAGGCAGTGATCGAGGATGGGAGTTTCCGTTACCGGATTACTTATAATCCTACGATACGCACCCAGATTGGAAAAGAAAATATGGAGAAACTGAAAAATCAGCATCCGGATATCTACGAAGAATACACAAGTACTACAGAAAGCAGGATTTTCCGGATTAAAAAGGAGGTTGCATAATGTTACAAGGAAAAAAGGCATATATCTGTTCTCCGCTGTCTGCCCCGAATCCAGAGGGAGTGCAGCATAATATGGAACTGGCAAAATACTATCTCATGCAGATGAAAAGGCTGTATCATTGCCGTACTTTTGCTTCACATGCTCATCTTCCATTAATGTTAGATGACCGTATCCCGGAAGAACGGGAAACTGCAATGCAGATTGCAGTTTTGATGTTGGATTTATGTGAAGTATTGATCATTTGTGGTTCACATATCAGCGAGGGAATGAGAAGCGAGATTCAGACAGCATTTGTAAAAGGAAAGGATATTTATTGGTATGACTCCAAGATGAAACCAGGGGAATTGATGAAAGTAGAGAACTGGAGGGACATAGACGATGAGGTGCAAATATATACGTAAGATTTTTCAAAATGAGGAAAACGGATATACGGTTGCATTATTTTCCACACTGAATCAGGAAGTTCCTCTTTCTGCCAGGGATAAGTTTTGGGCAGAGAAAAAAATCATTGCGTTTACTGCCAAAGGATATGACCTTCCGCTTACGGATGAGATCGAAATTGAGATGGAAGGCGAGTGGGAAACAAGTTCCTATGGGACACAATACAAGGTGGAAACTTTTTTAGAGGTTGTACCTAGAACAAGGGAAGGTATCTTAGGATACCTTTCTTGTGGTTCTTTAAAAGGAATTGGTCCCAAAACGGCAGAAAGGATTGTCAATCGTTTTGGTCTGGATACCTTAGAGGTGATGGAAAAATATCCACAGGAATTATTAAAAATTCAGGGGATATCTCAGCAAAAACTGGACCGTATTGTGGATTCCTTTGGAAAAAATAAAGTATTCCGGGAATTGATGACCTTTTTATCACCATTTCATGTTACTCCTAAAAAAGCAAATATGATTCTTCAGAAGTTTCGGGATCAATCCGTAGAAATCATTCGGAAGCAGCCTTATATCCTTTGTGCTGTTAAGGGGTTTGGTTTTCTCACTGTGGATGCCATTGCAAGGCAGTGTTGTGCTGCAACGAATGATCCTATGCGCATTTCCGGCTGTGTCAGTTATGTGTTGCGGGAAGCCATGAAGCAAAACGGACATTTGTATCTGGAGCAGGAAATTCTGGTAAAAGATGCCTTGAAAGTTCTAAATAAAGAACCGGATCTTCAGCCGGTGACAGAAACAGAAATTTTAAAAGTGATCTATCGTCTGGTTATGCAAGACAGTATCGTGGTAGAAGAAAATAGGATTTACATTACCAAACAGTATCAGGAAGAAGATGACACTGCTTCTATGATTGCAAGAAAATTGTATGAGCGAATTCCAGTTCTTACGATTGAAAAGGAACTGGAGGAAGCACAGAAAGATTTAAACATAACATTATCCGAACAGCAGAAAGAAGCAGTACGTATGGTTTTTGCAAACCCGATCAGCATTATTACTGGAGGACCTGGAACCGGTAAAACAACGGTTTTAAAGGTCATTTTGTATATCTATCAGAAAAAATGCGGGAATAAAGTCCAACTGATGGCACCAACTGGTCGTGCCGCAAGGCGAATGGCAGAGAGTACCGGAAGTGGGGATGCAACTACGATGCACATGGCACTGGGGCTTTTTGGTGACGGAGATTATGAAGCACTTATAGATGAATTGTCCGCAGATTTTATTAATGTGGATGAGGTATCTATGGTAGATATGCACCTTGCCTATGAATTTTTTTACAAGGTAAAAGCAGGAGCCAGAGTGCTTTTGGTCGGAGATGTCCACCAGCTTCCTTCTGTAGGAGCAGGAGATGTGTTCCGTCAGCTTATTTTGTGTGGGAAAATACCGGTTACTGTTTTAAATCTGGTCTATCGTCAGGGGAAGGACAGCAATATCCCCATAAATGCCCAGCTTATCAACGAAGGAAAAACAAATCTGCAATGGGGAGATGATTTCCAGATGATTGAATGTTCAGGAGCAGATGCAGCAGCACAAATTGTTAAGAATATTTATCTCAAGGAAATTCAGGTGTATGGTATGGAGCAGGTACAGATACTTTCTCCATACAAAGTGCGAAGTGCAGCCGGTGTCTTGGAACTGAACCGCAGTCTGCAGGATGATGTAAATCCTCCTGTATCCGGGAAACAAGAGCTTCATCTTGGCGGTGAGATATTCCGAGAAGGTGACCGAATCCTTCAAAACAAAAATACAGAAGTTGCCAGTAATGGAGATTTAGGTACTTTGGTACAGATTTCTGAGGATGAGGATAACAACCCAATAGTTCAAATCGTATTTACAGACGGACGCAGGGTGAAGTATGAGGCAGAGCAGGTGGAGATGATGGAACATGCAAATGCCATAACCATACACAAAAGCCAGGGAAGTGAGTGCCACGTGGTTATCATTCCGTGGCTAAAAGCTTTTTATCCCATGCTGAAGCGGAATATTTTTTATACAGGGATTACCAGGGCGAAGCTGCGCGTTTATATTGTTGGGGAATGGAAAGCTGTTTGTCAGGCAATTCATACAGATGATACAGGTACCAGAAAGACGATGCTGGCGGCAAAAATACAACAGTATTGTGAACGGTATCAGCCACAGAGTAATAGACAGATCCCGACAACAATTTGCAACCGGGCTGTGTAAAAAAATAGCAAAATAGTTCAATGTTGAGAATTGGCAGGTTATTACTTTATAAAGGGATGTCCTGCCGGTTCCAAAGAAAGGAGCAGGCAATGAGCGAATTATTATATAACAAGTCAAAAGCAGTAGAAGAACTGAATAAAGTGGAAGGATTTTATCCTCTGGAACTTGCCAGAGTTATTTCTAATGAAGGGCAGGAGGAACAACGGTATCTGGATGTGAAATATCGGAAGCTGTGGTTCCGTCTGGTAAATCCTACAGGCAAGATTATCAGCCGGATTGTTCATTTTACAGAAAATATGGCAGTTGTAGAAGCCAGGATTTATCTGGATAAGTGTGATCAGGAGAATAATTATATTGCCAATTCCTTTTCGCAGAAATTTCGTACAACAGATACACAGTTTGGAGATAAATTTCTTGAAATGGCAGAAACCGCAGCGATTGGGCGAGCTTTGGCAGATGCGGGATATGGTCTGCAATTTGCTGATGTAGGGGAAGGTAATGATCCCATGCAGGTAGATGCAGGA
Organism: Coprococcus sp. AM97-35; assembly: GCF_027697525.1. Classification (NCBI taxonomy): domain Bacteria; kingdom Bacillati; phylum Bacillota; class Clostridia; order Lachnospirales; family Lachnospiraceae; genus Coprococcus; species Coprococcus sp. AM97-35. The sequence goes on from NZ_JAQESL010000024.1 coordinate 8,187, forward strand.
ATTCCTGTAAACCAGGGAACTTCGATGCAGGCTGCGATGCCGGCACAAAATCCGGCACCTGCAATGCAACAGACACCGAATCAGCCGGCAGGGGCGATGCCAGCATTTCAGACGCAAGCAATGCCAGGACAGCAGATGATGGAGCAGTTTTACCAGGAAGCACAAGCGAATGGAAATACAATTAGCAGGGCAACGGGGAGTGGACAGATGACTAATCCGGTAATGAGTTCGGCAAGTGGTGGTGTTGCACCAACTATGCAGCAGATACCTCACCAGCAGCAGATGCCATCTAAGCCGCAATCTCTGGCTCCCAATATGCCGGTGGAAGAACTGGTGAAATGGATGAGTTATGAGCAGGCAATCCAAGTTGCCATAACAGGAAAAGGAAAATTTAGCGGAAAAACTATGGGGCAGGTTGCGATGGAAAGTCCTTCCAGCTTGCAATGGTTCGCAGAGCAGTATCATGGACAGAACCATTTTATACCGGCAGCAGCCAGAGTAATTCTTGCAAAAGCATAACAAATAGCCGGTGATCATCATTCTTTCCACAGCCTTTATTGGCTGTGGAAGAAAGGAGGAGCCATAGAGTGTATGATATGTCAGGCTTTAACTACGATATCACAGATGTTGTACATTTACTGCAGCTTAGAGTACGGCATAAGAATTCTTCATCGATGGATGTGAATTGTCCATTTTGTGGAGAAACAAAAGGAAAAATGAATGTTAATCTTCAGAAAAATGTGTTTCGGTGTAATCGGTGTGATGCTTCCGGCGGAATGCTGGAATTATACGGAAGACTGCATGGTGTTTCCAGCGCAGAGGCAAATCGGCAAATCCGGGAAGCTCTGGGAAAGGGAGAGTACAGAACAAATTATCAGGTAGCTCCTAAAAAAGAGCCTGTAGTAATTTTCAATGCCGAGTTGGCAGATGCAGATGTCATTGACCGAACATATCAGGAGATGTTGTCCTTATTGACATTAAATGATAAACACCAGGAGGATCTTAAAAAAAGAGGGCTGACGGAAGAACAGATCGAGATACAGAGGTATCGTAGTGTACCGTTGTTTGGAATTAAAAATATGGTACAGAAACTGTTGGAATCCGGACAGACAGTAAAAGGTGTGCCTGGATTTTATGAAGATCAAGATGGGAAATGGACAATTAATTTTAGTTCTAAAAATTCCGGGATTTTAATACCAATTCAATCCCCGGAAGGAAAAATACAAGGATTTCAGATTCGGTTGGATCAGGTAATGGAGGGACGGAAGTATATCTGGCTTTCCAGTGTGAAATTTAAAAATGGAGTATCATCAGGAAGTCCGGTACATGTCATAGGAAACCTGGACGCAGAACAGATCTATTTAACAGAAGGCGCATTAAAAGGCACGATAGCTCACTATTTATCAGGGGATACGTTCATTTGTGTTGCAGGTGTGAATCAATACAGAAATTTAAAGCCAGTTTTGGAAATGTTGAAAAGCAGGCATCTGCAGCACCTATATGAAGCGTATGATATGGATAAAAAAATGAAGGTATATTGTGACGGGGATTCCGAAAAATGTGATGCCTGTCAACGTAAATCAGCCACTTTTTATTGTCCGCATAAGATGCAGAAACGGCAGATTCTACAGAACGCTTGTAGAAAGGTGTATGAAATCTGTAGTGGATTGTCTATTTCCATGAGCCGTATGGTTTGGGACATGGATCCTTATGGTGAGTGGAATGGACAGATCAAAGGAATTGATGATTATTACTATGTATTGAAAAATACAGGGTGAATATGGACCGGGCAAGTTGTCCGGTCTTATGGAAGAGGAGGATTCGATGAAACGAAAGAAAATTTACGGTATATTTATGCTTGTAGCCATTGCTGTTTTTTTATTTGCAGGAGGAAGGATACTGCAAATTTATTTGAATTATCAGGAAAGTCAAAAAGTCTATGAGCAGATGGAAGGGTTTACACAAAAGATAGAGGATCAAGACCTGTCACCAGAAGCGGTTCCAGGGGAAACACCAGAGGAGGTCGCAGAGCAGGGAGTCCTACAGGTGGATTTTAACAAGCTGGAAGAAATCAATCCAGATGTCATTGCATGGATTGAGATTCCTGGTTTGGAAATTAGTTATCCGGTAGTCCAGGGGAGGGATAATGACTATTATCTGCATCACCTGATTACGGGAGAAAATCATAAAAGTGGCAGTATTTTTATGGACTTTCACAACCAGGAGAATTTATCAGACAGAAATTCCATTATCTATGGGCATAATATGAAGGATGGGAGCATGTTTGGAACCCTGGATCAGTATCAGTCACAGGCACTTTATCGAAACTATCCCTGTTTTTATATGTATGTGCCAGGATATATTTATGAGTATCAGATTTTTTCCTGTTATGCAGCACCGACGGATCATCCAGCATATACTTATGATTTTCCTACTTCTGAGGACTATGAAGTTTTTCTGGAAACACTACAAAGAAGTGCTGAGTATAACACAGGGATGACAGTTACCGAGGAGGATCAGGTAGTGACCTTATCAACTTGTGTAAATACCCGAAAGGATTATCGCTATTTAGTACATGGAAAACTGAAACAGAAAATAAAAATGGAGGAATAACAGATGTTAGATTTTGAATATGCAAAGGCATTGGCAGAGGTTGTGCTGGATACAACTTGCAGCGAAAAAGAAAGAGAAGTACGGCTGGAGTGTTCAACCCAAATATTTGGCAGAGCAAATGCTTATTTAAAGAAAGGCTTCTTACCCGATGTGGTAGAGGCTTTTTTTGTGCGAAAAATGAAAGGTTTGCCACTGGTATCGACAAAGCAGGATATGCAGGATTTTTTGAAAGTCAGTACACCCCATTATTTTGGCGGGAAATTTACAGTTAGTAATATTCCGTATTATTCAGAGGAAGAAGAACTGCTACTTTGGTCAGAAACATCACTTCGTGGTCCATTGATTACAGCCGGATACGAACGCTATATGGAACTGTTTAAAAAGATTTTGCCTCAAAAGGCAGAACAGATTAATTTTTTATAAAGAGAAATAATTCGAATGAGGACTGGAAATATATGGTGGTTTAAAGATAAATGTTAAAAATTATTATATAGGAAGAAAGCATCTGTCTGTAGCAAAATGCTGCAGACAGGATATTTTTTTGAAAAAAAGTTGCTTTGTACGGAAGCTCTGCGTACAAGAGAAGTATAAAGAAAAAAAGGAGAGATGATTTTATGATAAAAAAAGTTCGGATTGCGGTAGACCATGGCAATAGAAATATGAAAACCTGTTCCCAGGTATTTACGACAGGGCTTACCATTCAGGATAAAAAGCCTGCCAGAGGGGAAAAGTTCCTGTTCTATGAGGGAAAGTATTATGTGCTGAGTGAAAATAGGATTCCTTATCAAAGAGATAAAACGCAGGATGATCGATTTTTTATCCTTACTCTATTTGCAATCGTAAAAGAGCTGGAGGAAAACCCTCAAATTCAGCCGGAGGATGTCATTCAGGTGGATCTTCCGATTGGGCTGCCACCCAAGCATTATGCAGAACTTTGTGAACGGTATGAAGCATATTTTAAAAGACAAGGGAAAATCCATGATATCAATTACTGTGGTAGGACATATCATATCACCATTGGAGAGGTAATGGCATTTCCACAGGACTATGCGGCTATGATGACTATGATTGAAAAGCTGCAGCAGATTCCCAAAGTAGTAGGAATTGATATAGGAGGATTTACTACAGACTATCTGCTGATGCGGAAAGGTAATCCGGATATGGAAGCCTGTGATTCTATGGAAAAAGGTGTGATTACCATGTATAACAAGATTATTTCCGGGATTAACAGTGAATATGATATTTTGTTAGAGGAAAGTGATATTGACAGTATCCTTCAGGGAAACACAGAGTTTTATGAAGAGGCTGTAGTCCGTATGACAGAAGGTATGGTGCAGGATTTTGTAAAGGATCTGCTGAACAGTATTCGAGAAAGAGGCATAGATACCAAAGCAGCATATACGGTATTTATTGGAGGCGGGGCAAAGCTATTGAGCCATTTTCTGGAACAATCGGACCGTCTGGGGAAATATACCTTTATTGAGGATATTTCTGCCAATGCCAAAGGATATGACAGACTGTTTCAGATTATGTAGAGGAGTGTGATAAATGTGGAGAAAAAGAATCCCTATAAATTCACACTTGGATTTGATAAAACAAAGCCGACACATGTATGTGCGGCAGAGATTTTAAATTCCGTAAGGGATAAAGCCGACTTAATCGCATCAGCAGTGGTTGCTCATATAGATGGCGGCAGTACAGAAAAAGGGGCTGTATTGAACCAAGAAGCTTTGCAGATTATGATGTTGGAATTGGTAAAGCAAGAAGTGGAAAAAGCAATGCAGAATTATTTTTCAAAACAGGAGAATGTTCAAGTGGAAGAAGAAACAGAGGAAGATGTAATAGAGAAACAGAAGATATCTGAATTTGTCCTTGCACCTGAAGTTGCCAAAAGCGTTAGAGATGCAATGAGTGCATTTAGAAATAGATAGAAAAGAAAAAAGAAGCATCGGATTTTGAGTGCTTCTTTTTTGTTGCACATTTATGCCAATTCACAGGAACCCCACAGATTTCGCACAGGTTTCTCACAGATTTCATCCGTATAATCAAAAGTCAGATATTGTCAGAAAAAGGCTTAATTGAGTGGATCCTTTTCTTTCAATGCAGAAAGAAGCCCACGCAAGGTGCGTAGGGCAATTTGCCGCTCGTCTTCAGAGCAGTTTTGCAGTTCTTTCATAATCTGATAAGTAGTAGTGTCCGGTTCCTTTCGTTCATCCTGAACAGCTGCATCAATTGAAATATTCAGAAATTGAGCGATTGGGATTAAAGTTGCAAGTTCCGGATTGCCATTACAGGTTTCAATATCAGAAATGGTCCGGGTGGACACACCGGCTTGTTCTGCAAGTCTTGATTGTGACAGACCACGCCTTTCTCTTTCACTTCTTACCATATAGCCTAATTTTTTCTTGACGGTATCCATCAGCATCCGCATCACCTCACTTATTGTTTTATTTTATCGTAGATTGATAGTAAGAGAAACGCATTATAGTGCATGAAGATACGCAATATAATGTGAATTGCGGGGCAGGAGAACCTACAAGGGAGGAGCATCTATGTTGCAAGGAAAGACAAGGCACTTGTGTAATGATTCGTCAAAAAAATCTTGCTTTTGCAGGGGTGCCAAAAGGGTTATTTATATGCAGTATATGCGTTAATATATGAAGTCACCGTGCAGGATGATGCATGGGATAAGAAAGATGTCGAGCCAGAAGAAATGTGGTTCGGCGTTTTCTTTTACCAAAATAAAAATATCCTTCACAGATGCAGATCTCCACCTCTGAAATTTGGAAACTTATTGATTTCAAATTTCGGAGGTAGAAAATGAAAGAAGAACAAAAATATAATGGATCTAAAACAAGAAATTATTTCACTGCTTACTTGCTGGCATCTATAAGGGGAAAAAGACTTCGGTATCTGGAAAAGCAGCAGAAAATATTATTTGCAGAGGAAAATCTGGAAGATAAAGAATATACAGATGCGGATATTTCTCCAGAGGAAAGGCTGGAATTGGAACAGAAAGAACAACTGCTTATGGAAGAAGCACAGGGGATATATCCAGAGTGGAACGAAATGACGGATATAAGCCTTATAGAAGCCATGTTTTCTTTGCAGGAAGAAGAACGGAAGCTTATTTATCAGCATGTCTTTGAGGAGCGTACTTTTAAGGAGATGAGCATCTTAAATCAGATGACGGAAGAACGCTGTAAAGGTGCGTATTATTGGGCTATCCGCAAAATACGAAAGAGAATGGGAGGAAAGAAATCATGAATTTTAAAGAATTGTTATATCGGGCAAGACAAGGGGATGAAGATGCTATTCTGGAAATATTTGAAATGTACCGACCACTCTTGATTAAAAATGCCTTGGTAGATGGAATCTTTGATGAAGATCTGTACCAGGAATTGACAGCAGAATTGTTGAAGTGCATACGGTATTTTAGGGATGTAGAATAGAATTATAGGAGGTGTAGCGGTATAATCCATACACCTCCCTAGAGCATATTCTGCCATTTTTAGTAAATGGATTACATAATTATAATTGCCAATTAGGCAATAAAAAACGCAATTGAAACAAGAATACTAGACGGGATAAACTAAAATCCCCTAATATAGTAAAAAATAGTAGGAGGAAATTTCGATGGAGATGAACCAAAAAGAATGTGGAATAGTGTGCAAAGAAAATGGTACGGAGCAAATAGAAAAAGTAACAGAGGAAGAATGGAAATTATTAAAACAATATAGAAATTTGTGTGAAGAAAATAAATTAACCATCAACATTTTGATCCAGCGATTATTAGCACACGAGAAAGGCAGGGAATAAGTTGATTAAAGTGGCATTATGTGATGATATTATTGACTATAATAAAAAAATGGAGAGTTATATCGAAAAATATGGAAATGAAAATCATGTAGAAGTCAAAATTACTTCGTATGGAAGTGGCAGTCAGTTATTATTGAATTATCAGAAACGAAAGTTTGATGTTATATTTTTGGATGTGTCTATGCCTGAAATGGATGGATTTGAAACAGCAGAGGAGATTCGGAAGAGTGATACTGATGTTTCAATCGTTTTTTGTACTTCTTATTATACAATCACTAATGCAGGGAAAGGCTTTGAAGTTGCGGCAGAAGATTTTTTATCAAAACCTTTACTGTATAGAAAAGTTGAGAATATCTTAAACAAAATATATAAAAAGAAATTGTTGAATGCAGAGGAAAAATTATTTTTGAAATGTCACGATGGATTGATTACGCTGCAACTTTCCGATATAATCTATATACAAACAGAAAACAAGCTGTTGATCTTACATACAATTCATGGAGATGTGCAAAGTAGCCAAAGAATGAGTGAACTGGAGAAGCGTTTAAGCAAAAAGCAATTTTTTCGCTGTCATAATAGTTATATGGTCAATTTTGATTATGTTGAAGGGGTTAAGAAAGATAGTGTGTTAATCAAAGATAAAGTTCAGAAGTTAAAGACTATTCCAATAAGTAAATATAAGAAAGAAGAGTTCATGAGAGCATTAGCTAGATATGTGGGAAAATGGGAAAACTGAAAATCTATGTCAAAAATATGTTGATTTATACAAAGAATATTGTTGTATGGAAAAAAATGGATTATAGTCCTCATATACTAAACAGAAAGGAGAAAAAACATGGTTAATACTGAAACAACAGAAGAGTTCGTAAAAGAACTGGATTTAACAGAGGAAGAAATAGAAAGTTATACCGGATGTTCTGAAAGAACGCAGAGATGTTTAACTGATTGCCCATGGCCATTTCCAGGGGCATACATTAATGAAGCTAGTTAAAACAAAGAACCGTGTAGCCTATCGGATATGATAGTCTGTGCGGTTTCTTTTTTGGAGGAAAGTATATGTATACAATTACTTTAGAAGTAAACCAAATATGTAATTTACGTTGTACATATTGTTATCTTGGAAGAAAGACAAACCAAAAGATGTCCGAACAGATAGCATACAAAGGATTGGAAATTGCATTTTTAAATGCGGAAAATCATAGAGATCGAAGATTATGGGTGGATTTTGTAGGTGGAGAGGCACTCTTAAGTCTTTCATTTTTAAAGCATTTGGTGGATTATATAGAGGGGCAGGCATTAAAAAGAAATATTTTAGTGACATATTCTATCACGACAAATGGAACTATTTTAAATGATGAGATTTTAGCATGGCTGATTAAATATAGAATTCATTTAAAAGTAAGTATTGATGGAGATGAGGAAACCCATAATAAAAACAGAAAGAGGATTGATGGTGTTGGAAGTTATTCTAATATTATTGAAAACTGTATGTATTTCAAAGAATACGAGAAGAGAACCAAGCAATATATTCAGGCAGCACATGTTGTTACACAGAATAATTATGGGGAAACATTTGAATCTGTTTGCCATTTAGTTGAAAATCTAAATTTTAGCATAGTGGATTCTTCTATTGATGTTATGAATAGATGGACAACCGATCAGTTGGATGGTTTGGCTGATGAATGGGAAAAAGTATTACGTTACTATTTAAAAAGGAAAAAAGCAGGAAAAGCATTTCTTTGGGGACCAATTTTAGATTTGAAGAAATACGGAGAAAATAATGGAGAATCAGGATTTTGTGGTGTAGGTCTTATTCAAATATATATAAAGGTGGATGGGAGAATCTTTGGTTGTGCGGCAAATTTAGAAGATAGTGGGTGCATTGGAGATGTTGAAAATGGATTGTCTAAGGAATGTATCAAAAGATTGAGGAAAATAGGAAAAGAAGGTAATATGTGTTCAAAATGCAGCTTTGCTGTGAAGTGCCAAAGCAAAAATTGCATCATGAACAGTTTGGCATATAGTGGAACAGTAGGTGAACATAATCCTGATATGTGTTATTTTGAAAGGAAAAAGAGGAATCTATGGGAGATATATGCTCCTCAATTATAATTTTTTGAAAATAAAACTTGAAATATGGGTAAAAATACGCTATTTTTATTATAAATACCAACTTATGAAGTGACTGGTAGTAAGTGTTTTATTATATTGATGTGGTGGTGAAAATGAATATAATTAGGCGAAAGAGAAAGGAATTGGGGATTTCTCAAAAAGAATTAAGCGAAAAGTTAGGTACGAGTCAACAGACAATCAGCAGGATTGAAAAGGCAGATATTGAAAATATTCCCTGTAGCTTATTGGTGAAACTGGCAAATATATTTGACATACCAATAGATGTTTTGGTATATGGAGATAATAGTGATTTGTGTAAAAGTCAAATTGAAGAATTATGGGATGTTTTTCAAAAGTTAGATGAGATAAATAAAGCTACGTTATTGTTGATGGGAAGAAGGCTAAATGAAGCACAGATGGAAAATATGCTGAAGAAGCAGATAGGTGATATGAGTGATAAAAATAGCGATATGTGATGATGAAAAATATTTTGTAGATACAGTTGAAAAAATGCTAAAAATTTATGCAGAGAAAAATGGTAAGGACTTTTGTATAAAAAAATATACAAAGCCGTTGCAGTTAATGGAATCTTTAAAAGAAGAATTCCAAATTTTCTTTTTGGATATAGAGATGCCTGCGATGGATGGCATGGAGTTGGTGGATATTATCCGCAGACATGATGAAAAATCAATTATTCTTTATGTATCATCTCATAATGAATTTTTAGGGGTTGGATATAAGTATGATGTCCAAAATTTTATTACAAAACCAATTACACAAGTACAGATTAATTGTGAAATGAATAGAGCATTAAGAAAACTAGAGTCATATGAGCAAAAATACATAGCAGTAAAGAATGAGAAAGGATACTTTAAACTATTTCTTTCCGATATAGAATACATTGAAACCGTGAAACGAAAGGTTTTATTTCATCTACGAAATGGAAATCAGGAAGATGGATATTTTAAAATGAGAGATTTAGAAGAACGCTTGGAAAAATACTATTTTGTACGTTGTCATAATGGTATTATTGTAAATGTCGATTGTATTGAATCATTACATGATCTTACCACTACACTTTATTCCGGAGCTAAAATTTATATTACACGGTCTAGAAAACAAAACCTAATGAAAAAAATGGCAGAACGGGGAGGAAGTGTATAGTGTGTATGCACAGAGTATTATAAAGAATCTTTTTTCAATAATTAATATTTTTCTGATTACATATTTGTTGATTGATAGAAAAAACAATCAAGAGTATCGAAAGAAAAATTGGTATTCCTATGTTTTGTGCATTGGAAGTATTTTTCTGGTGCGGGTAATGGAGAATGGGGTATCCATACATATCGTTTATAATTATATTACGATTGTGATTATTGTCATGTTTATAGGACATTTTTTATTTCAACGGAATATGAAATATTGTATTTTGATAGGCAGTATTTTCTTATCTATTTCGTTATTAGGGCAATTACTAAGCAGTATTTTCCTATATCCATATAGTGGAAATAGAGTATTAGCTGAATTACCAGGAATATACCAAGTGGTGATGATGGTAATTGCAGAAAGTGTTATTATTGCCGGATGTTTGACATTAAAGAAAATTATAGAAAGAATTCCACCGCATTTATCAAGCATTAATGTGATGACAATTTTCATCCCGTTATTGCTTAATATTATAGTTATGGCAGTATGTACCGATAACCTATATAATGATAAAAAGGTAATTATTGGAAACATATGGTCAGTTATTACAATATCAATAGTTCCTATTGTTATGTTTTTAGGAACTGTCTGTAACATAGTGATTTTGGAGAACTACTTAAATGTAAAAAAAATCGAAAATGAAAAAAAGCTTCAAATAAGTGAGATGAGCTTGCAGTATGATTATTATATGAAACAATCGAAAGATATGGAAAATATCCGCAGGCTTTCCCATGATATAAAAAATCATTTGGAGGCATTGAAAGAAAATATAGAGCCAGAACAAAAAATAGAGTATATTAATGGTATTGAACGTAAATTAAATAAGTATCAAAGTTACTATAAATCAGGGAATACTTTTATTGATAATTTGCTTCATACGAAACGATTGGAGGCTATCGAAAAGGGAATTGAATTTAAGGTGTTTGCCGATTTTACAGAGTTTCGACAGATAAGAAATGAGGATTTATGTGTCATAATTTCGAATACAATAGATAACGCATTAAGAGAATGCCGGTTAATGAAAGAAGAAAATCCTATGGTAGAGTGTTTAGTACAGTTAAAGGCTAAAAAAGTAAAGGGGTTCTTGTCAATTTTATGTGAAAATAGCCTAAGAGATTCACAAGTACGTTATCTGCGAGAAAATGCAACACTGGAAACATCAAAGGAAGATAAGAAAAATCATGGGTTTGGTGTCAAAAATATTAAAAGTGTGGTGAAAGATTATGGAGGAGAAGTATCATTTAGTGTTTTAGATGATATGTTTTCTGTTTCTGTGATTATTCCGATAGAAATATAGTGTGACAAGATGGTGCTTATGGAAAATAAGTGCCATTTTTATTGGTCCAGGCAGGGCATAAAAAATGCAAACTAAACAAATTATATGTTTTTTCTTGAAGCAGGATGTAAAATAAAGAAAAAAGAAGAGGAGGCATGGGTATGCGAAAAAAAATGAAACTATTTATTGCCATGGTATCAGTGGGGGCTTTATTGGGAACGATGCCAGTTATGGCAGCGGAACAACCAGAACTTCCAACGAAAGTGCAGGATATTGCGAATGGTTCTGATGAACTTTACGGGGAAGGAGTTCCGATTGAGCATGGCACAAATCCAGATGAAAGATTTTCGTCTGGTGGGGTAGATCATACACATCAGTATATTGTTGCAAACGCACTTAAAATTCTGAGCAATGATAAAGGAAATAGTGCATTCAATGGTGAGCTGAACTCATCTATTCTTATGGAGGCAACCGACTGGCCGGATAAACTTGGAAATGAAACAGATGCAGGAACTTTTGCAGGACACTTTTATGATCCTGATACTGGAAAAAACTGGCTTGGTCAAAAATCTCCGACAGCTAGGACAAGAGCAGAGTCATATTTTCAGGCAGCAGTAAATGCGTATCGTGCAGGAGATGTACAATTGGCTATGTCAAACTTAGGAAAAGGCACCCATTATGTATCAGACTTAAATGAACCGCATCATGCATCGAACTTGACAGCAGTAAACAGCAATCATTCCGCTTTTGAAAAATATGTTGATAAAAACCGTAAATCTTACACAATAGCAGGAAATTCGTTTGGCTCATCCGTATATACAACCGCATTAAATACATCAACAGGAGATTTGATGTATTCCGCAGCAAAACATGCGAAAGGGCTTGCGGCGGATGCTCAAAAGGAAAGTTCCTATGATAGTGCAGGCAGACAATCTGTGCAGCATGCTATACAGACGGTAACTCAATATATGTATAAATTTGGAAAAGAAGTTGGAATCTATTAATAAGAGTTTTTCAGGTCTTGGTATTAAGAATATCGAGGCCTGTTTTTTATGCCATTTAGACACTAAAATACGCAAAATAATCAAAATATATGGCGAGATAGGAGAATTTGATTAAAATTGTTTTTAGTATATTCAAGAAAGGAGTAGACAGATATGTATAATTTCACATTATATATGACAACAGATTGTAATTTTAAATGTCAGTATTGTTATGAAGACTACCATAACCATTATCAGTTGAATGAAAAAACACTTGTGGACTCTTTGGAGTTTATGATGAATTATGGGGATAGAGGGAAAGTCTTGATTGATTTTTTGGGCGGTGAGCCTTTGCTGAAGAAAGATTTAATTTACAAGGCAGTAGCCTATATCAAAGATAATTATCCGGAAAGGGAAGTAAAGTATTATATTACTACCAACTGTTCCATGATGGATGATCGGTTCATTGCATTTATGAAAGAAAATCATTTTACAGTACGCCTTAGTTTTGATGGGAATAAGGAAACCCATGATTTGAACAGAGTTGCGAAAGATGGAGTTTCTTGCTATGAAAAAATTTTTGAGAATATCATGAAGGTAAAGGATAGTGGATTGAATTTTTCTGTAAGAATGACGGTCACAGAAAATACCATTCCGTATATGTTCGAAAATATCTGTTACCTGCATGAGCATGGATTGGATAACATCTGTATGATTATGGATGTATATTTAAAAATATGTGATGAGCTGAAGGCAGAATTTGAAAAGCAGGTGGGACAAATTTTGCGGTACTATTTGGCTGAGGCAGCAGCGGGCAGAGTTTTTACTATAGATCAATTTGATGGAAAAATGTTTAATATGTTGTGTGATTTTGGGAACTGCTTTGGCATGTGCGATGCCGGAATTGGAAATTTCAAGATCTTTCCGAATGGTCAGATATATCCATGTGGATTTCTTACAAGTAATGAAAAATATTGTATAGGTAATATCAAGGAAGGCGTTGATATAAGAAAGGCAAAATTAATAGCAATGTCGAACTTTGATAAAACCGATCCGAAGTGCAAGGGATGCACAATCCGAGATTTTTGTCATGGTATGAAATGCGGATATATGAATTTTATCAATACAGGGAAGATTAATGTACCATCGGATGCAGAGTGTATTTTTGAACATATCTTTTATAAGGCAATGGTGCAGATTCTTGAATATTATTTACAGCAGCCGATTGAAATAGTTAGAGAAAAATTAGGAGTGTATATAGACTATATCCAGGAGGAAGATTTAAAATTCAGTGAGTTCGGAGAGAAGATTGCCAAGAGGTTAAGCGATGAAAAGTAAAGAAAGCCGTCCATATCTTGGATTTTTAAAAGAGTATGCTTTTAAGAAAAAGTTACTACCTTCCTATATTTTAACAATAGCAACGATTGTGTTAACGGCGGGAGTTTCTTTGGTGCGTCCGGAGCTGCAGGGAAAAGTGATAGATGATTTGGGGAATCCACATAGTACCAGTTTATCTGCGTTTATGCTCCTTCTGGTGGTGTTCCTGGGCATGTTACTGCTGAACTACCTTATGAATTATGTACAGCGTTATATCGTGGCTGTTATTTCGGAAGAGATAGCAGCAGATATGCGACAAAAGGTAGAAGATAAATTATCAACAGTAAGCGTGAATTTTTTTGAGAAGATAAAGCTAAGTGACATTTTGCTGAAAGTAGATAAAGATGTTTCAGCAGTGAAACAATGTGGAATCACAAGTATTATCACATTGGTTTCCAATATTGTTATCCTGGTGGTTGTTCCTCCATATATGTTTTCTATCCATAAGGGGATTGCCGTATCCAATATTATCTTACTTGTCAGTGTTCCTTTTATTAGTAGAATCCTGGGGAAATTGATACAGGAAACCAGTGGTCAAGTTTTGGAAGGATATAACAGCATAACCAATGTTCTGACAAACACCTATGATAATTGGTTTATTACAAGACTCTTTCAATGTGGGCAATATGTGCATGATATGTACTTTGAGAAAAATCAGAAATACAAAAAAGAGACGAATCGCCAGAATTTGTTGTACATATTGAATACATCTACGATACTCGTGATTCAGTTTATAGGAACAGTCATAATTTGGGTAGTCGGTGCACAAGAAGTATTTAAAGGAAATATGACCATAGGTACCATTATGGCCTTGATGAATTACCAGACAATTATTATGAATCCTATTATTGGAATCGCACAGTTTGCTAACGAGTATCATACAGCCGTAGTTTCCTTAAAGGATATCAATGGTTTGCTTCAGTATCCGGATCAGAAACAAGGAGATGGAGAGAAAGTAACAACAGTTAACAACATTTCCTTAGAAGAGATGAGCTTTTCTTATACAGAGTCGAATAAGAAGGTATTTGACCGGCTCAATTTGAAGTTCGAAAAAGGCACTCTTTACGGAGTTCATGGAAAAAGTGGACAAGGCAAAAGCACTCTGTTCAAAATTATAACAGGTGTGTATCAACCGACAGAAGGAAAAGTAGTTGTGAATAACACAGATTTGCAGGAATTAGATATTAACAGCTATTGGGAAAATACAGGATATGTTATGCAGCGTACACAGTTCTTCAATGATACGGTAAGACGGAATATGGGATTACTACATATTGTTTCGGAAGAAGAAATGGATACAGTGGCAAAGTGCTTGGATTTGTATGATGAAATCCATACTTTAGAAATGGTATGGGATACCGAGATAAAGATAGATCCATGCAATTTCTCAGAAGGACAAATGCGGCGTTTAGATATTATGAGGAATATTTTGAAAAATTCACAAATTCTGATTTTTGATGAAGCGACAGCAAATATTGATGAAAAACGAAGAGGGCGTTTTTATCAATTATTGCATGCGTTATCAAGGGAGAAAATTATTATTTTTTCTACGCACAATCTGGAAGAATTGCGAGAAGCAGATATTATTGTGGATTTGGAGAAGCTACATATAAGGCAGGTGAGTGAAAAGTGAGGATAGGTGTGTTGGATTCCAATGGATCTTTTGATAATCCTTTTTTTCAGGATAAGAAAATTGTAAAAATAGACTGCAAGTGGAAAGGTCAGGAATACAGTAAAGATGCCTTTGGATTTACCCATGCGGAATATGTCTGTTCTTTTATTTTAAAGGAAAACCCAGAAGCTGAAATTGTTCTGGTACCCATTGTGAGGAAGAACAAAAAGAGTACGGTTCTGGATATGATAGAAGGTATTGAATTACTGATAGAGGAACAGGTAGACATAATTAATATGAGTATGGGAGATGAGTACAAATATCACAAAGAAATAGAGGAGGTATGTAGAGCAGCTACAGAAAAGGGGATTTTGATTGTGGCAGCATACTCTAATCAGCAAGTAGAAGCAACCTATCCGGCTTCCTTCCCTTTTGTAATGGGAATAAGATGCCTGGACATAGAGAATCCTTTACAGGTTTTCCAATATGATGGGATAGGAAAGGATGTGATTTTTTCCTCTAAATTTTTTTCTCTTTATCATTTAGGCATTCCTAAGTTTTATCAGGGCAATAGCTTTGGGTGTGCTGTAATAACAGGGTATTTAAGCAATTATGAGGATGAACATGAACAGGCAATTTTACAGTTTACTCTCAACACTTTGAATCACTATTATCCATATCAAACATTGAAGCAGAAACAGTGTTATTTTCTAACGAACCGTATAGAAGAACCTTTAGAGCAGCATTTCATACGGGAAGTAACGAGAACAGAGAGATGTGATACTTTTGAAAGTGGAATGGAAAAATTGAGAAATATAAAAACAGCAGAACAGTATCCGGTGCTATTTATTGATCACAACAATTATCAGGAAATATGTGAGTATAAAGAGAGAATCAGGGTATATGCCATGGAAAATCCGAAGACAGAAATTATTTTGCGATATCCCTTATTTAATATGGTGGAAAGATTGGATTTCCAGAAGAAAACAAATAGAAATTTGAACCAATTTACAGTTTAGGAGGCAGGAAAATGTATACATTGTCATTAGAGATCATAAATAAGTGCAATTTGAATTGTACTTACTGCTATCTGGGCGAGAAGAAAAATACATACATGAGTTTAGAAACGGCTCAAAAGGCAATCGATATTGCTGTGCATGAAGCAAATAAACAGCATGATCGGACACTTATGGTTTACTTTATTGGAGGGGAACCCCTTATGGCATTTAATCTGATGAAAGATGTGGTAGATTATGCGAAGAAAAAATGCCAGGAAACAAACTTAATATGCAAGTTCAGTACTACGATAAATGGAACGTTAGTTACAGATGAAGTAATTGATTTTTTTGTGGAAAATACATTTGAGGTGAAGGTGAGTTTAGATGGTCCTGAGTATGTTCAGAATTTGAACAGGAGAGATTATGCAGGAACCGGAAGCTTTGAAAAAATTATGAAGAACCTTCCGTTATTGAGAAAATATGAGCAGGAAACAGGAAATCAGATTTCGGTAGCCAGTGTTGTGACAAGTAATAACTATCAATATTATGCAGAAAGTTTCCAGTTTTTGCTTGATTTAGGAATTAAAAAATTAGAGTCGGGAATTGATTATTATTGCTCCTGGAGTGATGAGCAGATACAGGGATTACGAGAACAGATAGAGAAGGTATTTGGTTTATATAAAGCACATATACAAAAAAATCAAGAAGTAATCTTTTGGAATCTTTGGGAACAATATCTGAAATCTTTCCTGATTCCATGTCCATTTTACGCATGTAAGGCAGGTTTGACAACTTGCTATGTAACAACGGATGGTGGGATTTATACTTGTGCGGAACTTCCAGAATTTAAAATCGGTTCTGTAGAAGCCGGGTTGGATGTTCCGAGGATTCGAGAGATTATTTACCTAGAGGATCAAGAGGATACAATGTGTAAAAAATGTCAATACATTAGACATTGTAAAACAAGAGGCTGTCAGGTGGCAAATTATGAAATTCACCAAAATGTATATCAACCTATAAAAGTGAATTGTGAAGTGACGAAGTGGATGTACCATCTGATTCAAACAAACTTAACTGAAAAACAGCTTGAAAAGCTGAAACAAGAATATGAAAGGAGATATTTACGTCATGGAAAGTAAGATGAATGAGTTTATTAAGATAACTGAGGGAGAAAAAGTGGCTTTAATTGATCCGGTAGGAAAAGTCTGCCTGGGGGTAAGTAAAAGATTTGCAGACAATTTAGATAAACCAGAGTTTCAGGAAAAGTTATTCCCTGTATGGGAGCAGCAAACTGAATTTGTAAAAGAAATAGAGAAGAATCATGAGAAAATCAATACGGTATATTTGATGGTAACCAGGAAATGTAATATGAATTGTGATTTTTGTGCGATCAGTGCAAACGACAAGCTTCGTCCAGAAAAAGAATTTAAGCTGGAGGATATACAGAATAAGGTGATTCCGTTCTTTCAGAAAAATAAACCACATAAAATGATTCTTACAGGTGGAGAGCCACTGATTAAAGATCAAATTGTGGAAATTGCAAAAGCATTAAGAAATGGTTTGACTTGCCCAATTACACTACAGAGCAATGGTCTTGCGATTACCGAGGAATTAACAGAACAACTCAAAGGATATATAGATGAAATTGATTTCAGTACCATGCACATGTTCGGAACACCTGAAAAGGAGCAGCAGCTAATTAAGCATATAGAGATGTGTCAGCAAGCCGGAATAAAGGTAGTCCTTACTTTCATTTATGAGAAAACCAATGAGATGGATTTGTATCGATTGATTGATATAGCTGCGAAATATGACATAGATGTTCTTTCTAATATAGTTTCATCCGTGGGTAGGGCGAAAGAAAACTCTGAAATTTTAACAGATATGGAGCATCTTGATATGAACCTGAAGATAGTAAAATATATATTGAACCAGGGATACGAGGATAAAAAAATTGGGGGAGCTTTTTATCAAAGAGTTCAGGTAAGAAATTCTTGTGGGGGCTATGGAAAAGTTATGGCAATTTTCCCGGAAGGCGATATTTACATGTGCCAGTGTATGGAGCAGAACCAGGTTCGAATGGGAAATATACTGTCCGATGAGCCACAGAAAATTTTACAGGAATTAGAAAATTTATTGAAAAAAGATGAAATTAAGAGGTTGTTCTGTGCTGAATATAAAGAAATATGTAAAGAATGTGATTATCGCTATATATGCGGTGGGCATTGTCTAGCATCAGAAGAACCTTATGATTATCGGTGTATTTTCTTAAAAGCAGTATTAAATTATGTGCTGTTTTACTATGATTCTAAAGCAAATAGAAGGAAAAATTTAGAAATTTATATTGAGTATATGGAGGAGGTAAAGAGAAGATGGGAGGAAGAACCCAACTAGGAAGAAAAAAGAGCAATTTAGACAAGAAATATAGATAAAAGGTATGTGAAAGCGTATAAATATAGGCATAAGGAGGTGAGTTCTATGGAAGAATTCAATACAGAAAGAAAATCCTCAGAACTTAACAAAGAGGAAGTAAATGTTTATACGGATGACTGCGGTGTGACAAGGTATAATTGTGTAACAGATTGTTTTTGGGTATTAGCTTTAGTTACAGCAGCGGAGTAAATTCGGAAAGGAGACAGTAGACTATGAACGAATTAAAAGAAAAAGAAGCTCAGGAATTATCAAAAGAAGAAATCAATGTTTATGCAGCAGGCTGTGGAGAAATTCAGAATCATTGTAAAAATGACTGCTTTGGTGGCGGATCTTTTCTGAATCCGGATTATTAAAGAGGAGGATCAGTGTCATGGAAGAAAAGAGAATAGAAGTAACTGAAAACGAAGAGTTATTAAAGGAAGAAGTTGATATTTATGAATTGCCAGACTGCGATATCGTTCGTAAGAAATGTGAAAATGATTGCATCGGTGGCGGAGCGTTTTTAAATACAACTAAGTAATACATACAAAAACATGGAAGGCTATTCGAGAAAATAAAATCGAGTAGCCTTTCATTGATATATAGATACGAATTAAAGAATGAATTGAAAGGAGAAATAAATTATGAAAGTATTGGAAGCAAGAAATATAAAAAAATATTATGGAAAGGAGCCTAATATAACAAAGGCATTAGATGGAGTAGATTTTAGTGTTGAAAAGGGAGAATTTGTAGCTATTGTTGGTACATCCGGAAGTGGTAAATCTACCTTATTGAATATGTTGGGAGGATTGGATATACCTACCTCTGGGGAAATTAAAATCCAAGGAAAAAAATTGTCAGACTTAAATGATGAGCAGCTTACAATCTTTCGAAGAAGGAATATAGGCTTTATTTTTCAAAACTATAACTTACTCCCCATGTTAAATGTTTATGAGAATATAGTTTTGCCAATTGAATTAGATGGGCAGGAAGTTGATCAGGTATTTTTGAACGAAATTATTAATATGCTCGGTTTAAAGGAGAAACTGAAAAGTATGCCGAATATGTTATCTGGTGGACAACAGCAGCGTGTTGCCATTGCAAGAGCCTTGATTACGAAGCCGGCAATTATACTTGCAGATGAACCTACAGGAAATCTTGACAGCAAGACGAGCCAGGATGTACTGGAATTGATTCAAAGCACGAGTAGAAAATTTGAGCAAAGTGTTGTGATGATTACTCATAACGAGCACATTGCAGATTTAGCAGAACGAATAGTGAGGATTGAAGACGGAAAATTTTTGAAAATTGGAGTTGGTGAAGATGAGAAAACAAGGGGATAAAAAAGCAATAAAAAATATTGTACAGAGGAATCTTCGGTCTGAAAAGCGAAGAAATATTATGTTAGTGATTTCTATAGCTCTAGCATCATTTTTGATATGCTTTTCAGGACTAATTGCGACTTCACTGCTGGAAGTACAAAAAAAACAGATTCAGGATACATACGAAGCAGTATACATGAATGTTTCAGAAGAAAAACTGTTAAAGCTAAGAGAAGAAACGGGATTTGAAAGAGTAGGACAATACTACATTGTTGGGGATATACCGTCTGATAAAACATATACTGCTGCTTTTTTTTACATGGATCAGCCAATGCTCTATATGATGAGAAACCAGATGAGTTTATTTAGTGGAGAACTTCCAGAGGAAGAAGCTCAAATTGTCGTATGTAAAAAATGGTTGGATAAATATGATAAAGATAAAAAGGTAGGAGATAAGATTACATTAAACACGGAACAGCTATCAGGAAAATACACGATTTCAGGGATTCTTGATATGGCAACTAGTGGAGAAACATTTCCATTTTTAATATCTTGGGAAAAACTGAAAAATTATGAAGACTATAATGAAGACTCCAGCATGGTTTATGTGCATGTGAAGGAAAAAAATGCTGAAGAAATAAAGAAATATTGCAGCGAAATTGGTGAAATAAATAATCTACCTGTAGCATTTAATAATCGATATTTTCGGTACGTTAATCAAATGATTTCTGCAGATCAATTAGGTATCTTAGGAATATTAATTGGACTCGTTTTGATAGGAAGCTATACTGTTATAAAAAGCATTTTCCAAATTTCTATAATTAATAAAATACAAAATTACGGACAACTTAGGACGATAGGAATGACACAAAAGCAGATAAAAAAGATTGTAAAAAAGGAAGGAAGGTATTTAGGTGTTAGAGGAATACTGATAGGTATTACATTAGCAGTTCTTTGTTCAGCGATAATACTAGCAAAAGGGATTAATATTAGGAATTATATCGTATGTGCAATGATAACCGCAGCTATCTGTAGCATTATTGTCAGCATCTCTATAAATAAACCAGTTAAAATAGCAATGAAGGCCTCACCGATGGAATCTGTGAGGATGACAGCAATTAGTAATATAAAAATATCAGCACAAGAAAAAAATAGAAAGCTTACGCCAATATCTTTGGGAATAATGAATTTTAAGAGAGAACCCAAAAAAGTATGGAGCATTGTTATATCATTAAGCCTCGGAGGAATTATTCTGTTAACGGTATCTTCAGCTTTACTTTTACAGTCTCCGGTAAAGATGACACAACACTATTTTGGTGATGCTGATTATAAAATATATATAAAGTCAGATAAAGAACCTACGGAACTATTATATTCCGGGAATCCCCTTAATGATAATTTGAAAGAAGAAATTGGTAGTATTCCAGGCATAAATGAGATGCAAACATTAAGAAAATCAGCAACCTTTACCTTCGAATATAAGGGATATGGAGGAAGAGGAATGTGTGATATGATTACCACGCAAAATAAGAAAGAAATTGAAGATTCATTAGTTGCAGGGCGAATGCCTGAAAATTCCCATGAAATATTAGTAAAGACTGGTTACGAAGATTTTGGGGAAGAAGTAAAGGTAGGAATGCAATTTGAGATATCCTTTGGGAAAGAGAAAATCCCAGTAACAGTATCAGGAATTTTCCAATCAACTAAATTTGCATCTGCACTAGGAAGTGGGCGTGGGGGATTTAATGCTGCGATGATGTGTATGACGGAAGATGCTTTTAAAGAATTATTGCCTGGAATAAAAAATTTTGATTTCACATGGGGAATAAACATTGATCCAAAGGAACAGAGCAGTGTTGATGAAAATCTTCGAAATACGATTTCAAAAAACGAAGATATTGCAATCGAAAGCTTTAGCGAAAGAGTGAAGGGATATGAGAAAGACAATACAATATATTTCGTTTTGCAGGTAATTTCAATCCTAATTTTTCTTTTTGGTGTGATAAATTTGATTAACACAACATTGTCAAATCAATTATTTAGAAGACGTGAATATAGTGTTTTACGGTCTATAGGATTGACAGAAAAGCAGCTTTATAAAGTTATTATCGGTGAAGGTATGTGCTATTCTATCTTAAGCATTTGTATGACTTTGCTAATTGGAACTCCTATTGCAATGTTAATTTGTCGTCAAATGAGTATAAGCTGTTATGGGAAAGTGGTAGAATATTCATTTCCGTTTTTTTATATGGGTATATACGTATTGGTGCTTCTGTTAATACAGGTTATATTATCTATTTATCAAATAAGAGAACAGAAGAAAAAATCAATTATTGATCAACTAAGAATGGAATAGTTATCCAAATAGAAAGAAAAAAATGTAATCTGTACATAAAATATGGAGATGAAATTTTAAAATAGTATACTGATGTTATCAAAAATATTAATAGGAAGGAGGAAAGTCGGATGAAAGAGCGAAGAGATGAACAAGAGGCAAGAGAACTCCTTATGGCAGAAGTAAGCATTTATACGGATGATTGTGGAGAGATTCAGTTTCATTGTTTAAATGATTGCTTGGGCGGAGGTGCTTGGCTCAATATTGAATACTAATAATAACTGAATAAATTTATACAGAAAGGAAAAAAGACATGGAAAGTGAGAGAATAGTAAAAAATAATGAAATAGAGATAGAAGAAGTGAATGTATATACAGACGATTGTGGCACAACAAGAAAAGCGTGTGTAACAGATTGTATTGGTGGAAGTGCTCTTATAACCCCTATGGAGTAATATTGAGTAGGAGAAATTCTATATAGACGATTGTACATTAACTAAATGCCAATATTGTCAGCTACGTTTTAGATATGTGCATAATTAAAAGTACGGAATGAAACAAGGAGGATTTTTATGAACGATGTAAAATTAGAGAATGTTGAATTACAGGAAGAAGAAGTCAATATATACACTCCAGCCTGTGGAGAAACAAGATATAAGTGTATAGCAGATTGCCTTATGGGTAATTGTTTCATTACCTGTGATTACTAGATCATAAGATAAGAAAGGAGCAACGTTATTCGTAATAGATTACGTTGCTCCTTTAATAGGTACTCCACATATATCCAATTCCATATATTGTCTTAATATAATGATGATTTTCGGTATCAATTCTTTGCCGTATGCGGCAGATCATACTATTGAGAGAAGTTTCTTCTACATAATTCCCATTTCGATCCCATAGAGAATATAAAAGATGTTGTCTGGTTAAAACGGTGTTTGGATTTAAAGAAAGCAGTTTGAGTAGCTTAAATTCCAATGGAGTAAAAGAAGTAGCAGTACCTTCAATCACTGCGGTCAAGGAGTCAAAATTTAAAGTTATGTGGCTGTCTTCATACTTTGTGGTTGGATGATGGTTACTAAATAAGATATCCAATTTTTTCTGTAAAAGTGCTGGTGATGAGAGGGTCGAATATAAATGGTCATCGGCACCTGCTTCATAGAAATCCAAAATAATTTGTTCTGGAATATTGGTAGCGCATAAAAACAGAACAATAATATTTGGGAAGTGCTTTTTTGCAGTCTTACATATGATAAGACTATATTCATGTAACAGTGTGAAATCCAAGAGCAAAGCATTATAAGAGTTAAATGGTATGCTGCCGATTTGTTTTGGTACGGTGGAAATAAAATCGGTATGATAATTTTGCTTTAAGATATTCTCCAGATTTTTCCCCAAGACGGACGGGTTGCTAATCAATAATAGTTTTTTCATAAGCATTTCTCCTCCCCTATAAGCACTAGTATATTTAAAAGAAAAGAAATTGTAATATTGTTTGTATAGATTGACTTTTTTTCGGTATAGATGTGTGGAAATGATGATAGTAATACTACGATATACTATGATACATAGTAGTAATACTCTTAAACGAAGTAAAATACAGGCGTATTTAAGTGTAAAATGAGTGTATCGGGAGGTGTACGCTTGTGAATCGAATATCTGAATTAAGAAAAAAATTAGGCCTGACTCAGACGAGATTAGGGGAAGAAATAGGAGTCAGTCAGCAGACAATTAGTAAGTATGAAAAGGTAGACGAGAATATTTCTGGTGATATGTTGCTTGCATTATCCAAATTCTTTAAGGTCCCTGTTGATTATATATTGAGGAAAGATGAAGAGGAACAGCAGAGAGAGCAGGATAATAAAAGAGAAATTATGGAATTGTATAGGGATATGGATCAGTACAATAGAGATACTTGGATTATTATAGGAAAGCGTTTATTGGGCGGTCAGTTACACAAATACAATGAAGATAGTATCGTAGAAAAAAGGCTAAAGGAATAATTTAATAAGATTTCTGCAATAATTCGGATGTAAACTTAAAGTATAATGATAAATGATATGAGGAGATAGAGGATGGGAGAATTATTATACTTTAAGAATTGTGAGGAAAGAAAAAAAGCAGAGGAATTATTAAAGAAATGTTGGCCGGAAGTATCTTTTGTAGTTATGCGATTAGATATGCAAAATATATTAGAAGAAGAAAGAATTCATTTCGGAAAATGGGATATTGAATTTGACAAGAAAAGGATGATTTATAATGGTACAGAAATTGTAATTACTGATATGCAATGGGAGATTTTACAACTGTTGATGAGCGATTCAGAGTTGAGTTTTTCAATTAGAGAAATTGCATACGCCATGAATATTGAAGTGCATGAAGCTCAAATATATGTAGAAGAATTGTTAAAAACGATACAAGAACAAACGGGTTCTGCAATTGTGCAAAAGAAAGAGGAAAGATACTCATTTGTGGAAATAACAGATTAAGTGATGGAGAAAAGGCAGTGGACGACACTGCTTTTTTTATGGGGAGAATGATGTATGCTAAAAATATATAAGATTAAAATAGGCAAAGAAAAAATCAAAATATACAATAGATATACCAGACTTGCTTAAAGTGGTTTATGATGAAATTGGTATGGTGCCTTAGATACAAATAAAATAGAGGTAACTTCTCATTGCTATTATTTTTTAATGGAGATAAGAAATGAAAAAGATATTGTTAATAGAGGACGATAGTAATTACATTTGGCATATAAAAAACTTTCTACAGCGAAAAGGATATCATGTATTAGTTGCATTTACAGTATCACAAGGAAAAGAGCTTATAGAAAAGGAACAAATACTCATTATAGGCTCGGATTTGAAATTGTCAGATGGGAGTGGAATGGAGCTGCTAGAATACTTGCGGGAGAAAACATACAAAATTCCATTCCTTTTCTTTACATGCTATGACAAAAAATATTATGAGAAAGAAGCATTGGAAAAGGGAGCTAAGATATGCATGAATAAATTACAATTCGATTTAGTGAAGGAAACATTATTGGAATATGCTTATAAAGAATCCAATGGAGAGGGAGCTACTTTTCATAAGATACTTCTTGTAAAAAAGAATTCGGAAATCACGTCTATTATACAAACAGAGCTTCTTAAAAAGGGGATATATATGATTATGGTAGAAACTATATGGGAAGCAGAGAATAAACTATTAGAATGTCAAGATATTGAATTGATTCTGTGTGATTTGTTTTTACAAGATGGAATTGCTATGGATTTTTTTCATTCTATGAAAAAGCTTGCTGGAATATATCAAAACACGAAGGAGCCAATATTCAGAGAGTTGCCGTTTTTTATATTCACTGATAATAAAGATTTATCTTTAGAATATCAATATCGCCATGAGGGTGTAAGCGACTATATAACCAGTCCTGTTAATATTCCAGAATTAATCAGACGGATATGTTATTTCGTAGAAGAATAGAAAAGTTATTTGGTTTAAAGATAAAACCAACCGGACAGAAAAAAGTACAATGTAGACAAAAAATATAGTAATAATAGTAAAGATATTTTATGTTATTGACAAATATGAAATATTGATACAAAGGAGAATTTACTATGGAAAAAAGAATATTTACCTCAGAATCAGTAACAGAAGGGCATCCGGACAAAATTTGTGATGCCATATCAGACGCCATATTGGATGCTCTTATGGAGAAGGATCCGATGAGCAGAGTGGCCTGTGAGACTGCAATTACAACGGGTATGGTATTAGTGATAGGAGAAATCACGACCAATGCGTATATAGATATGCAGCAGGTGATAAGAGAAACGATTAAAGAAATTGGTTATGACAACGGAGATTATGGATTTGATGCACATACCTGTGCCGTCTTAACGGCAATTGATGAGCAGTCAGCAGATATTGCTTTGGGTGTGAATAAGGCATTGGAAGCAAAAGAACACAAAATGTCAGAAGAAGAGCTTGATGCAATTGGTGCTGGGGATCAGGGTATGATGTTTGGTTACGCATGTGACGAAACGAATGAATTTATGCCATATCCAATTTCACTGGCACACAAATTGACTCGGCAGCTTACGCAGGTCCGTAAAGATGGTTTGTTGAATTATTTAAGACCGGACGGTAAGAGTCAGGTTACTGTAGAATATGACGAAGCAGGTATTCCGCACCGGTTGGATGCAGTGGTTCTGTCAACACAGCATGATCCAGATGTGACACAGGAGCAGATCCACGAAGATATAAAAAAATATGTATTGGAACCGATTATTCCAACAGAACTGGTAGATGAGAATACAAAATTTTTCATCAATCCAACAGGGCGTTTTGTCATCGGTGGTCCTCACGGAGATAGTGGTGTAACAGGACGCAAGATTATTGTAGATACCTATGGTGGTATGGCACGGCATGGCGGCGGAGCTTTTTCTGGAAAAGACTGTACGAAAGTAGATCGTTCTGCATCTTATGCTGCTCGTTATGTTGCGAAGAATATTGTGGCTGCAGGTCTAGCAAAAAAATGTGAAATTCAGTTGTCTTACGCAATTGGGGTGGCTCATCCGACCTCTATTATGGTAGACACCTTTGGAACCGGGAAAATTTCAGATGAGAGTCTGGTAGATATGATAAGAAAAGAATTTGATCTGCGACCAGCAGGAATCATTCAGACGTTGAATCTCCGCCGTCCAATCTATAAACAGACGGCAGCCTATGGACATTTTGGAAGAAATGATCTCAACCTTCCATGGGAAAGATTAGACAAGGTAGAAGAACTGAAAAAATATTTGAAATAATTTACTTAGGAGGGAGCGTATGAGAAGATACAAAAAGCAAATCTCAAGAATTGTGACGGTTGCGATGCTGTTTGCATTTTTGGTAGGGAATTCTAATATGGTATATGCTATGGGAGCAACACAAGTTGGATATGCGAGTAAATATATCACGGTGAAAGGGAATAATATGCATCTTGCTTTGTATGGAAAATTGGATGCAAGTGGAGAAACATTTGCAGATGAAGGAAAAACCACATTGGTGATGATGCCGGCTCTGGGAGTTCCATCACCGCATATCTACTTCAAACCTCTGGCACAATCTTTAGATGAGAGTTTTAACATAGTGATTGTAGAGCCGTTTGGATATGGGCTTAGTGATGTTGCAGCAACGGATCGAACTGTAGATAATATCAATAGTGAATTGAATGCTGCACTGGACACCATGGGAATTAAGCAGTGTGTATTGCTGGTACATTCGATTTCTGGAGTATATGGACTCAACTTTGTACAGAATTATCCCGAAAAAGTAAAAGGTTTCATTGCTGTTGATAATACGGTATATGATGAAGAACTGGCAGAGGCTATGGAAATGGAAAAGAAATATATGCTGCAGGGAATTGATGAATTTCAGAAAATCAAGAATTCTTTTTCTTCTTTGGAAGAATTCCAGATGGCACTGAAAACAGATCCAGATAAATATGGGGCAGCATTACCACAGGTTTCCGGGTACACTTATACGGAGAGTGATAGGGAGGAATACATTCAGGCATATTCTTTAAGCAGCAACGATACGATTAGAAATGAAGTGAACGGGATGGATCAATCATTACTCTCTATAAAGAATAAAAAATTCCCATCGGCACTTCCTGTATTAACCATGATTTCTTCAGAGAATGTACAAAATGTTCCGGCATGGGAGACTGCTCATAGAAATCAATTGGATTTAGAATCTGGTAATCACCAGTTATATATTGTAAATGGAGGACATTATATCTGGTATACCAATTTAACGCAGGTTGTCCAGCTTATCGATGAATGGAGAATAGAGAATCATTTTTAAAAGGAATCTGTGTGATGAGATTTCTAAATAAGAGAAAACAGAAGGGAAGTGTAGCTTGGGGAAAGTAACTATTTCAACTGTATTGGGATACAAAGAATATGTAGTGGAAAATATAAAAAACATCCGGGGAGAGGATGAAGAAAATTCCGATTTTAGGATTTATCCGGATTATCATAAGATTTATAGAGGACAGACGGAGATCGTCTTAACGAAAGCAGAGTATGAATTGTTTATGCTTTTGTCAGGGAGACCAGGTGTGATATTTACCAAAGAAAAAATTTTTGAGATTCTTTATAACGAGGAATTGCCGGAAAGCATTGATAATATTGTGTACTGTCTGGTATCCAGTATGAGAAAGAAAATTGAACCGGAGCTAAAGCAGTGCCGCTATATTAAAACAGTGAGAGGTGTAGGATATAAGTTTGAAGGAAAAAAGATGGACATCTTTCCAGAATAGTTGATCTGAAGACAGAGGAAATTTTTAAAAACCTCTGTCTTTTTTTGTTGCTTTTTTATGCCATCTTGCGTACAGAAGTAGTGAAAGTCACCTCCCAAAAAGTATGCTTTTTGATGGGAGATGTAATAGGCTATTTTTTTATTTCCAAAAAGTATATAAGAAAGTTTTGAGATATGCCAAAATATTTTAAGACTTTTTGGGAATGTATAAAGGGGGATACGTATGGCATATTATGGGTATCACAGAATCAGTACTAAGGAACAACACTTGGACCGAGGTATTATAGAAATAAAGAGGTTCTGTGAAAATCAGAAAATTAAACTGGAAAGTATTTTTACAGATAAGATAACCGGTAAAAATTTTGACAGACCACGTTATACCGTTCTTGTGGAAGATGTTTTACGGGTAGGGGATACCCTGATTATTACAGAGCTGGACAGACTTGGCAGGAACAAGCAGGAGATTTTAAAGCAGCTACGTTTTTTAGAAGAAAAAGGGGTTCGGGTAATGGTATTGGAACTTCCTACCACGTTGTTTGACCTGTCTCAGATGGAAAATAATCTGGCAAAGATGATGATAGAAACAATCAATAATATGATGATTGAACTCTATGCATCCATGGCACAGGCAGAGATGGAGAAAAAGGAGAAGCGACAAAAGGAAGGTATGGAGGCAAAAAGGCTTCGGGGTGAATGGGATGAAGTAGGAAGACCACGGGCTATAGAACAGGAAAAGTTTAACCAGGAATTTATGAGGGTGGTACAAAAGAAGGTAACACCGACACAACTGCAGCGGGAGTTGGGGTTAACTTCTTCTACCTATTATCGGTATCGGAAAAACTTTTATGAAATTTTTCCGGAATTTCTTCAATCTGTATAGAGATGAGGTAATTACTAAGTAAAAGAAAAATTTAAGGAGGCAGATATTATGAGTGAACACAGAGAAGGTACATTGTTTTATGATACTGAAACAGGGAGGTATGATATACGTTTTGATTTGGAATCTTTTTATGGAGGACTACATTGCGGGGAATGTTTTGATGTAAAGGTGAAAAATGTTTGGGTTCCGGTCCGAATTGAAATGGGAGATGACTGGTATCTGGTTGGACTGAACGTGTCGAGATTAGATGGATTGAGAGTACGTATGTAAATAGGAGGATAAGCCTGATGAGGGGAAGCACAATGAGAGAAAGTGTTACGGATGTTCGCATTATACTGGAATGCTTACAGGAAGCATATCAAATGGAAGGAGATATGGTACGATCCGGGAAAAATATTCATGCGACTATGATATATCCATTTGTCCGTATGCTGCAGGAAAAGTGTAGAGATTTAACAGAGGAACAGATACATAAGACACTTTGGAAAGAATATGAGATTTCAGGGGCAGACAGGATGTTTGTGGAGAGGGCTTCAAAGATTTTAGAGCCATACGAAGGAGAATCTGAAGATGAGAAATAGTACAATGGAATATAAAGTAAATCAAGCCTATGAAGAACTAAAGCGTTTAATACAGTGGAATCCGGATAGTGAAGAAAAATTTTTACAGAAAATGGTATGTTTATTGTTACCTGGACAAAGAAAATGTTGGTCAGAGGCTATCCGTGATTTGAGGCAATCTTTTGAAGCTGAGCAGGGGATGATATTTGTTGAAAAATACAGAGGAAAACTGGAATGGCTGAATAGCATATCTTTGGCAGAACTACAAAGAAAGATAGGAGAAATTTATTTTGTTGATCATTACAAGATGATAGCAGATCAATTCCTATATAAAAAGGATTTTGAAACTTCCTTATTTTTGAGAATTGCAATGGAAACAGGGATAAGAAGTGCAGATATTCCATGTATAGAATGGTCCTGTATGCATGGAAAAACTATTATTTTGGAAGAAACCAAAAGAGGAGATTTGTATAAAAAAGTTAATGGAACGTTTCCTAAGATTTCAACTCAGTCGTTACGGATTATGAAGTTATTGCACAGGAAGCAAGGGAAAATATTCACAAAATCAAACGAGTACTATGTTCGCAAAATTTCTTGTGCTTGGGGAATGCCTGGGTTTCGTATCCATAGTTTTCGGGATTATAGGAGAAAGATAGAAATGGGAATTACAGCAGGAGTACAAGTTCCAAGGATCATTCCATTATAAAGAATAGGCTGGATTGGAAAACGTTATAGGATGCTATATGAGCTGCTGTTGCAGTTCTAGTGAGTTTCAATAAAAATACGCAAATATAGTATTTGCGTATTTTTTATTGAAATTACAAATATATTTGCAAATAGATTGAATTATAAATAAAAACAATAAAATAAACGCA
>NZ_JAQESL010000025.1:0-38542 GCF_027697525.1 Coprococcus sp. AM97-35
TTAGTCACCGCCTCCTACTTGATATACGATGAGTCAAATACGGAGTTGTCCAGATTTGTGCTCGCACAAAAATCTGATTAGATCTGTATTTGGCGAATGTACGACAGTGAACTGTTAAGTGAGCTGCCGTATAATCAGGCAGGTGTCAGCATGCCTGATTATCGGGCTGCATTGGTTGTAAAAGCATTGGAAATAGAGTATAATATTTTCAACGTTTAAAAATAGATTTATTGATATGAATTTTGAGAATTGGAGGATGGCATATGAAGGGAAGTATGAGTACTGATTTAGGAATCGTCACGATCGATCCGGAAGTGATCGCAAAATATGCAGGATCTGTAGCAGTTGAATGTTTTGGAATTGTCGGTATGGCAGCTGTCAGCATGAAAGATGGTCTGGTAAAACTTTTGAAAAAAGAAAGCCTTACAAAGGGAATCCAGGTCGGAATCTCTGATGAGAATAAGATTACACTTAATTTTCATGTGGTCGTAGCTTACGGAGTAAGTATTTCAGCAGTAACAGACAATCTGATCAGCAACGTGAAGTATAAAGTTGAAGAATTTACAGGTATGAGCGTCGATAAGATCAACATCTATATCGAAGGCGTCCGCGTGATCGATTAATTAAGGAGGAACTTGTTGTGGCAACAAAGAGTATCGATGTAGAACTGCTTGCGAAGATGTTTCTTGCAGGCGCACAGAATATAGAAGCAAAAAAGGAATATATCAATGAACTGAACGTGTTCCCTGTACCGGATGGTGATACAGGAACCAATATGTCTATGACAATTATGGCGGCAGCGAAAGAAGTAACTGCACTGGAAGGCATGGATATGGCTTCTCTTGCGAAGGCAATTTCATCCGGTTCTCTCCGTGGTGCAAGAGGTAACTCCGGTGTTATTCTATCCCAGCTGCTCCGCGGATTCACAAAATCCATCAAGACGGAAAGCGAAATTGATGTACCTGCACTTGCAAGAGCAGCTGTACGTGCAAAAGAGACAGCATATAAGGCTGTTATGAAGCCGAAAGAAGGTACGATTCTTACCGTTGCAAAAGGGGTGGCTGAAAAGGCTCAGACACTTGCAGAGGAGACAGATGATCTGGAAGAATTTCTCCCGAAGCTGATTGAAGAGGCAGAGACTGTTCTGGCAAAGACTCCGGATATGCTTCCTGTATTAAAGGAGGCAGGTGTTGTAGATTCCGGCGGACAGGGACTTCTGGAAGTACTGCGCGGGGCATATGATGCATTCCTCGGTAAAGAGATTGACTACAGCGCACTTGCACCAACTCCTCAGGCTGTTAATGCAACAAAGGCTGAAACTGAGGGTACAGTGGATATCAAATTTGGATACTGTACCGAATTTATTATTCTCCTGGACAAAGAATTTACGGAAAAGGATGAAATAGAATTTAAGGCTTATCTTGAATCGATTGGTGATTCTATCGTATGTGTAGCAGATGAAGATGTTGTTAAGATACATGTTCATACGAACGATCCGGGACTTGCAATCCAGAAAGCACTTACTTATGGACAGTTATCCCGTATGAAGATTGATAATATGCGTGAAGAGCATCAGGAAAAGCTGATCAAAGATGCAGAAAAGCTTGCAGCAGCCCAGAAAGAGAAAGAAAAAGCCAAAGAGCCACGTAAAAAGGTCGGATTTA
This sequence comes from Coprococcus sp. AM97-35, assembly GCF_027697525.1. NCBI lineage: Bacteria > Bacillati > Bacillota > Clostridia > Lachnospirales > Lachnospiraceae > Coprococcus > Coprococcus sp. AM97-35. The sequence continues at coordinate 1,665 of NZ_JAQESL010000025.1, forward strand.
TTGCTGTTTCGATCGGAGAAGGATTAAATGAAATCTTCAAAGAACTTGGCGTGGACTACATTATCGAGGGTGGTCAGACCATGAACCCGAGTACGGAGGATATGCTGACAGCGATCGATCATGTAAATGCAGACTATATTTACATTCTTCCGAATAATAAGAATATCGTAATGGCTGCAAATCAGGCGCGTGATCTGACAGAAGATAAGGATATTATCGTAATTCCGACAAAGACCGTTCCGCAGGGAATCACAGCAGTTCTGAATTACAATGCAGAAGAAGATGTGGATACAAATGAAGAGACGATGCTGGAAGCGATCAAATGTGTAAAGACAGGTCAGGTGACTTATGCTGTCCGTGATACCCACATCGATGATAAAGAAATCCATGAAGGTGATATCATGGGAATTGGTGATGCAGGTATCCTTGCAGTTGGCAAGTCTGTCGATGGTACTACAAAGGACATGCTGGCACAGCTGGTAAATGATGATTCTGAACTGATCAGTCTCTATTATGGAGAAGAAGTTTCCGAAGAAGAGGCAGAAAAGCTGACAGCAGAGATTGAAGAATTATATCCGGATATGGACGTAGATGCACACATGGGCGGACAGCCGATTTATTACTATGTGTTGGCGGTAGAATAGGCTTATGAATGAGCAGTCAGAAATCCGTAACCTGAAAGGAATCGGGGCAAAAACCGAGGAACTGTTTCACAAGATGGGAATTTTTACCATCGGCGATCTGCTCCGTTATTATCCCAGAGGATATGATGTATATGAAGAGCCGGTGAGCGTAGGAGAGCTGGAAGAAGGAAAGATCAGCACGGTAAAAGGCGTGGTATACGGAAGAGTACAGGTTGGAGGAGGAAAGCGTATGCAGATTACGACAGCATACGTAAAAGATCTGACTGGTACTTTGAAGGTGATCTGGTTTCGTATGCCGTTTCTGCGTAATACATTGAAGCAGGGAATGCCGGTTATCATAAGAGGACGGATAGTTTCAAAAAAGGATCAGCTGATTATGGAGCATCCAGAGTTATTTTCACCACCGGATAGTTACGATAAAAAGTGTGGAACTCTTCAGCCAATTTATCCGTTAACTGCCGGTATGACGAACAATGCGGTAGCAAAAGCGGTTAAAGGTGCGATGGAATATCTGGATCTCGTCTCTGATGATCTACCGAAAGATCTGCGCCTTCGATATCATCTGGCTGAGTATAACTATGCGATCCGCGGGATACATTTTCCACTGGATAAGGCAGAATTCTACCATGCAAGAGAGAGACTTGTATTTGAAGAATTTTTAGTTTTCGTGCTTGCTCTTCGCAGGACGAGGGAGCGAAATGAGCGTGCCGAAAACGGATTTGTGATAAAAAGGCGGTCGGAAATCGACCGCTTTCTTGCAAATCTGCCATATGAACTGACCGGAGCACAGAAGAGAGTCTGGGAACAGATCCAGGAGGAGATGTGCGGAAAGCTAGTGATGTCACGCCTGATCCAGGGGGATGTTGGCTCTGGCAAGACAATAGTAGCGCTTCTGGCTCTTCTTCTGGCGGCACTGAACGGTTATCAGGGCGCAATGATGGCTCCGACAGAAGTTCTGGCCAAGCAGCATTACGAATCAATCATAGAGATGCTGGAAAAGTATCAGATTCCGGTGAAAACCGAGCTCTTGACCGGGTCGATGACAGCAAAGGAAAAAAGGGAAGCTTATCAGAGGATTGCTGCGGGAGAAGTGCAGATTGTTCTGGGAACCCATGCACTGATCCAGGAGAAGGTGGAATACCAGAATCTGGCACTTGTTGTTACCGATGAACAGCACCGATTTGGTGTCCGTCAGAGAGAGGCACTTGCCGGGAAAGGACAAATTCCTCATATTCTTGTAATGAGTGCGACACCGATTCCTCGAACACTGGCAATCATTTTATATGGAGATCTGGATATTTCGGTGATTGATGAACTTCCGGCAAACCGTCTGCCAATCAAGAACTGTGTGGTGGATACCAGTTACCGACCGACTGCTTACCGCTTTATGCAGAAGCAGGTCGCCGAAGGAAGACAGTGCTATGTGATTTGTCCGATGGTAGAAGAGAGCGAGGCAATGGATGCAGAGAATGTTCTTGACTATGCGCAGCTTCTGCAAAGTGAGATGGGTGACAAGATCCGGATCGCTGCGCTTCATGGGCGGATGAAACAGGCAGAAAAAGACGAGATCATGGGAGCATTTGCAAAGAATGAGATCCAGGTCCTGGTGTCGACAACAGTTATCGAGGTTGGTATCAATGTGCCGAATGCTACGGTGATCATGGTGGAGAATGCTGAGCATTTTGGGCTGGCGCAGCTTCATCAGCTCCGCGGGCGCGTAGGACGTGGCAGACACCAGTCCTATTGTATTTTTATGAGTGGTTCGAAGACGAAAGAGACAAAAAAACGACTTGAGATCCTGAACAAATCCAATGATGGATTTTTTATTGCGAATGAAGATCTGAAGCTTCGGGGACCAGGAGATCTTTTTGGAATCCGGCAAAGCGGATTAATGGATTTCCGGATCGGAGATGTGTTCCAGGATTCGGAGCTTCTGAAAAAAGCAGGAGAAGCATCGGGGGAAATCCTGAGGGAAGATCCACTGTTAGAAGGCGAAAAATATAAACTGCTTGGTGAAAAGCTTGCGGCATACATTTCGGGAAATAATCTGGAAACGACGTTGTAGATAAAAAGATAGTGGGCAAATTGTTCTGCCCACTATCTTTTTATTCATAAAACCAGTAAATAATAAATTTGTTAAGGGATGCTTCTTCACTGTATGAATAAGAAACCTGCCAAAGCCCATATAGCTCACCCAGGTATCCTGCACCTTCTTCCATGAGGGTTTCGTGCATCTCATCCACGACCTCCTGATAGACTGCATCATCTGACATTTTAAATATCGTATAAGCCTCCTGGCTCTCAATTGATCTGTCGATCACTTCTCGCAACATACCAGGCTCATAGGTATCATAATACATGCCGTTCAGCTGATAATAGTTCAGATTTTCAGACTGACATGACGGATATACATAGTCCGTGCTGATCATATGTGTTTTTTCTAGCTCTTTTTCACTGCAGCAGAGATAATCGTAAGCAATCAGGTTCGGTATCTGATAGCCATTATCTTCGCCGAGAAAAATCGGATCTCCCCAGGTTGTATCTACATAATAATACTGACCATTGCACTGAACAATATTCCATGCATGGTCTGCGACGCCTCCATTTGGATCTGTAGTCTGTCCGGTTACATAGATACAGTAAATACCCAGTTGTTGCAGCAGATACTGGCAGCTTTTTGCATAGCCGGCACAAACCGATCTTTTTCCGACAAGAGCACTGTAAATATTCTGGTTATCCGGTGCATCAAGATCATAATCTACGTTATCTATGAGATAGGTGTAAATGTATTTTATCTTTTCGTATTCATCTGAAAGGTCTGAAATGCCAGAAAGACAGGAGGTTCTTGCCGATTCAATCTCCTGATTCCGTTGTTCTTTTTCTTCTCCCTCATAAAGATAATTGGGCTCTATTACTACATATCGGCTCTGCCCTTCAGACTGAGAATATTCTGTGGAAGTCGCATTTCCATCACACCAGAAAATTTCCGGTCTGTCATTTAACACATTCTGAAATACTTCATTTGCAGTATTCGCGTTGCTGCAATGCAGATAAATTTCTTTTTTATTTTCCTGGATACCCTGAAGAATTTCCCGGTAAACCGTTTGCTCTTCATCAGAAAGCTGTTCATAGTAGAATTCTCCGGTAACCTCTGCATCCGTAATTTTTTCCTGTTCATAAGGAACTTCTTCCGGCGCGGAACTCTCTGCTTTCGGAGTGGCTGACATTTGTCTGCCGATCAGGATTCCTCCGGATATAAGACAGAGACAGCCAAGTCCCAAAAGAATGAACGAAAAAAATTTCCCTGTTTGATGCATCTTTTTTCGCATAATCTATTTAATTCCTCCAAATACTCATCTGTATGTTTCATCATAACATACCCTTCATTTTTGCACAACACGGACATTTTTTACATATAATGTTTCTGACAGTATAAAAAGCCTTGAGGATATCAGATATGAGATTTTTGAAAGCCATGCAGACTTCTGATCGGGGAAATTTGCAGGTACAGATTACTTCGTCTATTGATTCTTTTCCTGTTCCAGATGCGTCAATCCGTATTTCCTATACAGGTATTCCTGAAAACACACTGGAAGAACTGACAACTGATAGCTCCGGACAAAGTGAAACCATTGAGCTTGACGCACCGCCTGTGGAGTATAGCCTGGATGCAACAAATGAAGAACAGCCATATGCGGAATATACCCTGGAAGTAAACGCTCCGGGATTCGAGCCGGTCAACATCGCAGGAACGGAAATACTGGCCGGTGTGACGGCAATTCAGAAGATTCGTCTGCGTCCACTTGTCACGGAAGACCAGACCCCGGAAATCTTTGTGATTCCTGCACATACTCTGTACGGTGTGTATCCGCCGAAAATCCCGGAAAACGAGATCAAGCCGGTAAACGAAACCGGTGAGATTGTGCTAAGCAGAGTTGTCGTGCCGGAATACATTGTTGTTCATAATGGCTCACCACGCGATTCTACCGCACAGAATTATTATGTAAAATATAAAGATTATATCAAAAATGTTGCTTCCAGTGAAATCTATGCAACATGGCCGGAAAATACGATCCGGGCAAATGTACTGGCAATCATGTCTTTTACGCTGAACCGGGTTTATACCGAATGGTATCGCAATCAGGGCTATGATTTCACAATTACATCTTCTACGGCTTTTGATCACAAATGGATTCCGGAACGAAATGTTTTTGACTCCATTTCTACAGTGGTGGACGAACTGTTTGCAGATTATCTTTCCAGACCGAATGTAAGGCAGCCGATTCTGACACAATACTGTGACGGAAGACAGGTTCAGTGTCCGAACTGGATGACCAAATTGTCACAACCTATAAAGTAGCCGGAAAGCCCGTAAATACGTGGGTTTCCGGCATTATGAGTGGTATAAAAAGAAATGAATTTTCAGAGTATCGGATTCCCGATCGTAAATAATCTTATCTATAATCTGCTTTAAAGCTTCATTTTTCTGGACAAGAGAGTAAGAATCAGAAACTAGAATATCATGGACGGAGCTTACCCGATCCAGCATTTTAGGAGTAGGATCATCCGGAATCTTATCCGGCGTATTTTCTTCCAGCTCTGCAAGCTGCTGTTCCAGAGAGTCTCTTTCTTTGGCAATCAGAGTTTTATTTTCTTTATATTCTTCCAGTGTATCAATACCCTCTCTGTATGACGCACGTATCCTGTCCTCTTTACCTTTCAAACTGGCAAGGCGTTCACTTATAAGGGTACGCTCATTAGAAAGCTCCTGTGGGCGAATTTCGCGCATTTCATAAACAATCGAATTGGAACCAAGAGCTTCTTCTAATGCTTTCAGGACTTCCTTTTCAATCACCAGAGAGCTTACACCGTGTGGTTTATCACATTTTCCTTTGCTGTATCCGTAGCAGGAGAAGTACGCATACTTTTCCCCATTGGCACGCTTCATGGTCGTAGCGGTCAGTGTGCGCCCGCATACCGGGCATTTCAGAAGTCCGGACAACCAGTGCTTATATGTAGAAGAGGGGCGCTTTCCAACCGGTTTATAGATCTTTTTCAGGCGTTCCTGGGCGGCATCGAAGAGTTCTTTACTTATAATCGCCTCCTGCATTCCGTCAGCAATAATCCACTCGTCCTGGTCTTTGATCCGGTTGGTGGCGTTTTCCATCCGGTTCCATCGGATCATACCGCAGTAGGATGGATTTTGAATAATATATTCGATACTGCGCCGTTCAAAAGCTTTCCCGTGGGACGTTTTCAGTCCGAGAGAGTTTAGGTGTCGGGCAATATCAAAGAAACTCATTTTCCCATTTACATATTTATCAAAGATCATACGGACAATTGCAGCTTCTTCCGGAATGATAACCGGAGGCTTGCCACGTTCTATAACTTTATAGCCAAGTGGCGGTCTTGCCTGGTATGCACCGCGGGTAGCGTTTTCTTTCATGCCACGGAATACCTCGCCGGATAAGCGAATGGAGTAGTATTCATCCATCCACTCTATGATACGTTCGATCAGAGAGCCGAACGGACCGTCTGCCAGTGGCTCGGAGATACTGATCACATCTACATTATGTTGCTTCTTTAAAAGAGATTTATACACAATGGACTCTTCCTGGTTCCGGGCGAACCGACTGAATTTCCATACCAGGATGCAGTCAACCGGATGATCGGGACCTTTGGCCAGACCAATCATTTCCTGAAAACCGGGACGTTTATCTGCTTTTCTTCCAGATATACCGAGATCCGTGAAGATTTTCAGGATTACAATATTATTTTTGGCTGCATAATCCCGGAGGAGATGCTCCTGGGAATCCGGAGAGATTTCTTCCTGATCGTGCGTGGATACACGGATATATCCGTATGCATATTTTAGGCTCATTGTATCAGCTCCTTTGTATTTTATGTAAAAAAGGGTACAAAAATAACAGCCTGAGAACTTTTGTTCTCTTGCGTGGCTGCTCCGGAGATGATACAATATTAAATGGAAAATTGATGTATCTCTTCGGAGTACTGAAAGAAACATATTGGCGTATGTTTCATCCTATGACCGTTCCTGTTGGCGCAGGAGCGGTTTTTTATTTATTTCAGCAGATCGGCAATACGGATTTTTAAATCATTGTAGATTCCCACGCTGATTTCTTCGTCAAAAGAATATTGCGTAGAATCTTCTGGCTCACCAAAACAGTAGACTTGGACGATCCGTGTCATTGGATTGACAATCCAGTATTCGCGGACACCGGCTGTACGGTACTTGAATAATTTTGTAAGGTAATCCATGCGCTGGCTGCTTGGCGATACAATTTCAATGATGAAATCAGGAGCGCCGTTGCATCCTCTGTCGTTCATTTTGTTTGGATCACATATTATGGAGATATCCGGCTCAACATAATTATAATTATCCTGATTAAGAAAAACAGCAAATGGAGCAGGATAGACCTCACAGGAACCACTATTTGATTTAATGTAGTTTCTGATGGTTGCAGATAATTCCATTACAAGTTTCTGATGTAATGGACTTGGTGGAGCCATATTGTAGATCTGACCATCGATCAGTTCTGCGCGTTGTCCATCTGGAAGAAGATAGATATCTTCAACGGTGTAAGTGTTTGGTTTTGGTAATGGCATGTGATCACGTCCTTTCAAAAAAAGAAATTATTTTGTTGATGTATAAAAAAATTCGGCATATAATCATAGAAAAGGAAGGAGGAAAGATAATGAAAAAGAAGCTATTACAATATCATGAAAAGATAGATATGGTTTCTGCAACTATTTTATTATATTGTCTTCTTGTCCTTGTGTTAATTCCTATATTTGATTTTATAAGCAATGAATGGTTATATGCTAGTATCATATTGACAATTCCTTGCATTGTAGTATCAAGAAGAAAAAATCGTATTAGATTTGATAAATTACTCCACTACATCTTCGGCTTCAGAAGATAATTTTTGATGCGACTGAGCGTCAGCAATCATGGTTGGAGTTACTTTCTCTCCGTTTAAAATAGAGCTAATTATTTCGGGACTTTTAATGTCTAAGTCATTCATCATCTGAAGCAATTCAGTTTTCTTTTTCAATTCAAGTTTTTCAGCTTTTTCTTGATGTCCCTTTATGCCATCGGATTCAGAATTTACTGCAAAATCTATATTTCCTGTTTCAGAATCCTTTTTTAAAGATATAGATAATTTTCCACCATTTATCAAGTTGTTCAATGAAAACATCAATAAAGAAAGGACTACCCCACTTACTGCTATACATCCAATAAGTTCGATAATACCAGGGGAGTGTATGTTTAACTTTACCTCTATATCAGAAGGATCATAAGGAATTCCACATTGTTCTGCAAGAAATTTGGCAGATTCATCCAACGATGTAGAAAGCTCAACCAGCTCTTTCAAAGTAAGACCATTTGGATGTCCGGCATGCATTGTTGTATGCAATTTATCTCCTTTTGAATAGATGCTATAAATTGTACGATCTATAAATGATGAATACTCATCCATATTGGAAAGTGCATGCTGTGAGTTGAATCCTTTTGCAAGATAAATATCCATTTCACTTTTTGAAATTGTTTTTAAAGATTTTATTCGTCTTCTTTTTTGATATGGACAAGGACGAATTTCTGTTTCAGGATCGTTTTTTAAGTAATCTTCTACATAGTTTTGAGTCTCGTATGCATCACCAATGACTTCGGCTATAGTGATTTTATCAGAGTTTTTACTTGGAATTAAAATAATATCTCCTTTTTGGATTTCGAAAACAAATCTCGTTATTTTATTGTATATAGCTGTTATTTTCCCTTTAGCAGAACCGTCATCATCATCGTCATCTTCATCGTCAGGATTGGTTGAGGAAGAGTTTTCATATACTTCTATAAGACGTTTTATAGCTTCTTCAGTTTGATTATTTAATATATTAAGAGTGACATAGTCCCACGCAATTGAAATATACTGATGAAGGATGAAGTCATCATAATAATCACCGCTATTTGTTCGTATAATCCAATAATGTCTTTGCGAAGAAATGTTTGGTATGTTTAGTATCTCCAGTATGTTACTTTCCATAGTAATTTTCCTCCTCATATAAAGTGTTTCTATATAATCGCATATGCGGTTATACCAATTTCATCACGGATAACTGTGGTATAAAATACACCACATAATTATCTACCTGTTTACAGATTCCGTACTTATTCCGGTAACACTCAATACATTCTTCCAGAAATTTTTCTGTCACTTCTAGGTATTCTGCAATCTCATATCTGCTCTGGCATCCATGCTCGTAGGCATTTACAAGACCGATCAGCCCGATCAGGCGGTTATACCCATGCAGTCGAGCTTGACGTTCCTGTTTCCGGTTGACAGCAGATGTCATATCGAGGATATTTCCGACAGATGTTTCGTGGTGCCCGAGTTCTTCAGCTAAAGCACAGGTCTTTTCTGAAATGGTCATGTCTTCTCGGATGGCAATAACACCATCACAATACAGTCCTTTTATGTTATTGCTTTCAAAACGGTAATTTAAAACATCGACATCATCTTGATAAGCTACATCTTCTAATTTTTCAAATTTATTCACGTTAGCACCTCAATGTTTCCAATGCCATTATTATTTTCTTCTATTTCTCACAAAATCAGCAAAGTTACGGATTTCTTCCATTTCGGATTCTGTATATTCTTCCCCGTCAAAGTGGGCGGCGAGGGTGGTTGGCTCAGAAGGCTCTGCATATCCGAAAGTGCTTAAAACGTCAGATATACCATAAGCTTTGCACATTATAAGTAAAGCATCTGGCGTTGGTTGACTATTTCCACTTTCCCAACTATAAATAGTTTTTTCGGATGCTTTAAAACCTTTAGAAATTAACAAATCAGAAATATCCTTTACTGATTTCCCGGATTCAAGTCTACATTTTTTTAATATTTCACCAATGGAACTTTTCATATTTTTCCCTCCGATTTGCTTCTTATTTATTTCTGTATCTTGAATATAACACTGAGAATTTAACGTGTCAATAAAATTTCTAAGAAAATCAGAAAAAGGTATTGACATTCTGAGAAATTCAGAATATCATACAATCAAGTTCTAAGAAACTTAGAAAGAGGTGAAAAAATGGACGGAGCAACAAAACAAATTTCTGAGTATATCAGAAAAAAAGGATTTAATCTCTCGGAAATTTCAAGGAAGACAGGAGTACCTTACATGGCGTTATATGACAGTGTTGCAAACGAAAAAAGAGATCGAGATTTGCGTGTAGATGAGTTCTTAGCGCTATGTAAGCACTTAGAGCTGGATCCAATTATATTTTGTCCAACTGATACGGAAAGAGGCGATTAGATGGAAGAGATGAAGAAGGAAATGGAAAAAATGAAAGACCAGATAAAATCATTGAGATTATTTTATCGGGTCCTTAGCATTTGCTTTATTGTGGTAACTATTAGTTTTTTGATTTTTTATTTTCGAATTCAGAAATCTCTTTCTGGAGTGTATCAACTGTTTCCTTTAATGCATCGAGTTGTTCAGATGTTGTAGCGTTAGAAGCTTTTGTATTTTCTAAAATTTCTGAAAGTATTTTAACTTTGGTTTGATGCAACGCAATATTTACAACAGACGAAACAGAAGCACAGCAGAAAGCGAGGTGAGGAAAGATGGTAAGAACGAGAGGAACGGATTCTGCAAGGGTTATTTCTGTGATTGAGACACAGGCACTTAGAGGAAGTGGAACAGAAAGAGATAAGTGCAGAATAGTGACACAGTATTGGGATTTTGATGGAAATTTACTTGCGGAGAATGATCCATGTGCAAAAGAAAAAGAGTAGTTTCCTACTCAGTTTTCTTTCTCTCTTGTTGTTTGGCTTGATCGATGCCAATTATATCAGCATATAATTCTTGTTGATTATGGCGTTCAATATACCATTGTTGGAGTAAAAGCTCAATTAACTTTATAAGTTTTTGAGCTTCATCTGGTTCGATATCAACAATAAGGTTTATATCTTTTTCCATGTGGGCTCCAATATTTCCGATACGGCGCACACCATCTAAAACAGCCCACTGTTCTGTCGGAATTTTATCTTTAATAGCGTTAATTTCTTCAAAAAGATTACCTTTAGAAATTTGGAAAAAATCACGAATCATTCCTTGTAGGCAACGGCGTGATAAAGTTGCTGATGCTTTTGGACTAAGACTAACAATGGAACATGCTTCTTCATAATCAGAACGTATTGCTTGGGGAATATAATCGGGAAAGTGTTTGGCTGTAGATGATGGAAAAAGAGGTATTGTTTTTTGAGGCAATTCAGTTCCAGAATAATCGGCAATACTTGTGATTTTTTGGCAATATGGACATTTATACATATGAATTTTTAAATCATATTTTGCATCGAGTGAATGTCCTTGGCTGGTAGGCGATTTGAAACGGGCGCTAATTTCTGTATAGGTTGAAGCTACAACAGGCATAACGTGATCACAAAATGGGCAAGTGAAGCTACTAGTCATAATTAATCATTCCTTTCATCATTTGTTAGGAAGATTATACCAGACGACAGTAGGACAAATCAACAAGTACAACCAGTATCGCATAGTTTAAAGAGAGGTGGTGGATTTGCAACATATTTTTATTGCAGAAATTGATGGAAAAGAAATTGACATGGCAGTCATGATGCCGGAGGAAAGGCAGAAGGCAGTCATGGAAATGACCAGAAAGTTTGTAGAACATTTAGGATACCAGCAGGAGAAAACCGCGTAAGCGGTACCGGTTGGACAAGCAAAGGAGGGATAAGAGATGTTTTATAAGATTGCAAAGACACTCAGCGTAACGGCAAGTATTATCGGAATCTTAATGATGGCTGGTGCGTGCTCAGTGAAAAGTCAGGAGCTGTTTTACTTATATGCAGCACTTGGAATCACAACACTTACTACCGGAGCGTTTGCACTGGAATATTTCCGGATACGGGAATGGCAGTACCGGAAAAGGAAAATAAGGGAGGCGAAGGAGCATGCCGGAGGAGAAGCAGCGTAAGAAGCGGATTCGGGTGGAGAAGCTGGATGAGTGGATTGAGACTTTGAAATCAATAGAAAGAGTCAACCGTGATTCCGAGTATTTCAAACAAAATGCAATCCCATATTTGGAACAATATGTAGACAGCCTGAAAGAAGCTGGCAGAAAAACAGTAGTATTGGAGGACAAGCAGTGAAAACAGTAAAAGTAACACCGGATAACATTATTTCGATAATAAATGTAGATTTTGATGATTTCCGTGATCTGCAGAAAGCAGTAGGCGGGCATTTTGAAATCGTAAGCACGAAAACATTATATGAGACATTCAAGATGCCTGTGATCATGTTAGTGGATGAGGATGGAATAATGAAACAGAAAGAAGTCAACCGCCTTGGAAGCTATTTTTATGATGCAGACAAGCACGGATGGCCAATCTTAGGAGATATTGTATTTGCAATTGCAGCCGGAGAAGATATTGAAGCACCGGATGATGCGGAAGCTCTGATGGTATTCCTGAAAATGAATTTTTCGTACTTAAAAGAAGAATAAAAAACGCTTGCGAAAAGAAATATCGCAAGCGCCGCAACCATAAAGGTACACGAATAAACTAAGCACTTATAGTGTACCTTTTAGCGGCGGGAAAGTCAAGTATTTACAGGGCAACCGCCCTTTTTAATAACTTGATAAGACTATTAAAATTATGAGGACACGCTATGAGAATCAGAAGAGTGACATATGATTTGGGAAACGTAATAGAGAGGCAGGAATATCTGGACGGAAGGTATGGAGCACCGGGAGAGAAGAGAGCCAAAAAGAAGAAAGCCACACCGGAGGAAGTGGAGCAGGTCAACCAATGGACCAGGGAGAGGAAGGCACGTCACAGACTCCGGATGTATTTCAAAGTGAATGATTACTTCTTTACTCTCACATATCCGAAAGAAGAACGTCCGGCGGACATGAAGCAAGCGGTAAAAGATTTTGAAGATTTTTATAAATATTGCAAGAAGGAATACCGGAAACGTGGCGAGGAACTCCGGTGGCTCCGGAATATTGAATGCGCGCCGTCTGGCAACTGGCATGTTCATGTAGTTCTGAACCGAATCCAGGATACTGATCTGATCATAGCTGCAGCCTGGAAGCATGGGAAGGTTCGGAATAAGCAGTTGCTATACGAAAAAGGAGAGTTCCGGAAACTCGCCCAGTACATCACAAAAAATGAGAAAACACAGAAAAAATATGTGGAGGACGGTGTTCTGGATCACAAGATCAAAGAAGCGAGTTTTTCAAGATCCAGAAATATGCCGCTTCCGGAACCGGAGACGGATATTCTGTACCGGTGGCAAAAAGAACCGAGACCGAAAAAAGGATACTACATAGTAAAGGACACCTATTTTGAAGGAATCAACAAAGCAACCGGATTTCCATATCGGCATTATGAAATGATCCGGATAAGGAGGACGGAAGATGAAGATAGAACTGTTCACGGAAGTAAACTTCCGGGGACCAACCGCAAAAAACGGAAAGTGCATCGCTCTGGTAGAATGCGAGACTAAGAAAGGACCGGCAGTGAAAGCACAGATCGAGACCGAACAGAAGACGACATACCACCGTATGAGTATGATTGCTATCCTTGTCGGTCTGAGAATGCTCCGACCGTGTGAAGTGACTGCCTACACGCCGGATCAGTTCCTGGTCACAACCATAAACGAAGGAAATATGGACAAATGGAAACGGGAAGAGTGGCGCAGACCACATGGAAAAGAGATCAAGAACAAAGAGCTCTGGCAGGAGCTGTCGGAGCAGATGGAAAAACATCGTGTAAGCTTAGAGTTTTCTAAGTCTACGCGGTATTCCGATAGACTACAGTCTAAAATGCGGGAAAAGGAAGAAAACCATGAAATATAGGCAATGGAAAAAGAATTACAAGAAAAAGTATGGAGCAAATCCTCCGTTCGAGCTGGATAAACGAAAACAACGGCGGTACGCAAGGAAAATGGCGAGGCAGATAAATATAACATTGCCGACAATGATGGAGACGTTAACAAAAGAGATTGACGGATGGATGAAAAGCCTAAAATCAGCACTTATCACGATGTGCGAAAGTATGGCAATAACGCTTAATGATACAGCAGGACATTTAAGAGAAGAAAGGGAGGAAAAAATAAAATGACAACCAGTGGAATAACGAATATCAACGCCAAGCTGATCCATCAGCATCCGGATAACCCACGAAAAGACCTGGGCGATTTATCAGAGCTGAGTGAGTCGATCAAGAAGAAAGGAATTATGCAGAATCTTACGGTCATTCCGGGATATTGGGATGAAAACCGGGCGCACCATGAAGAAGGATACACGCTGATCATCGGGCACCGCCGGTTCGCTGCCGGAAAAATGGCAGGCGTAACTATGTATCCGTGCCGGATCGTGCTGGACATGAGCTACAAAGACCAGGTCGGAACCATGCTGGAAGAGAATATGCAGCGCATAGATCTGACGGTCCTGGAACAGGCGGAAGGATTCCAGATGATGCTTAACCTTGGAGATACGGAAGAACAGATTGCGGAAAAGACCGGATTCTCCAGGACAACCGTGCGCCGGAGGCTGGAGATTGCGAAGCTTGACCGGGATCTGGTGAAGGAAAAGACGGATGAAGACGGGGTATATCAGCTAAATCTAAAAGACCTTGCCCAACTGTCGAGAATCGAGGATGTTGAAACCAGAAACCAAATCTTAAAAAATGCAGCGGACTCCAGACAGATCCAGTGGAAAGTAGAAGCAGAGATTAAAAACAGGGAGAGGGAGAAGAATAAGAAGATTATAATCGAGCTCTTGGAGGCAGCAGGAATAAAGAAAGCCACAAAGGAGATAGAGAGAAAACGCTATACCGAAGAGGTAAAAGATAAAAAGAGTATTCCACTGGATAAAGAACCACCAAAGAGAATCAATATCCGCGGAAAAGAACTGTATTATCTGGATGGTTGGAATGGGATTGATGTAGTGGAAAAACTCCCGAAATCAGAAAAGGTTGAAACGGAATGGGACAGGCAGAGAAAAAAGACAAAGCAGTTGAAAGCTTTACAGAAAAAAATGAATGAAAGAAAAAAAGAATTCATCCGGACAATAGCAGACGGAAAAATCGAACTGTTAAAAGATGAGGAACGCCAGAAAATCATTGAAAAGATGATCCGGAACATGATGGAGAAGTCCTGTTGGTTAGGAAATGGAATGGTTCTAAAATTTTTTACCGGGAAAAGCCTGTATGATGCGGATGAGAAAGAAAAGGAAGAAGCAGAAGAAAAAATACAAACACTGGATACGCAGGTGTTACTCCTGATTGCAATGAACAACATGATGGATGATTATATCGGGGATTTGGTAGAGTATTCCGGAGAATACAAAGAGGATGCCGGAAAGAGATACCAGGAATGCTTCAAAATCTTAATGCGTTATGGCTGGAGTTATGAAAGAGAAGAGGCGGATCTGGTTTACGGAAATCATGAGCTATACAAAAAGGAGTCCTAAGATGGAGCAGTTAAGTGTAGAAGACTGGAAACCGGATGACTGCCCGAAAAATATAACCGTAGAAGAATATCTGGCCACATTTCCCAAAATCAAATTAACACGCCGGGAATATCTCCAGACAATTCCATTGTATCATGCGGCTCTGTACCTTGCAGAGACAACCCAAAAAGTACACAGTTCACAGGAATGGTATCTGTATTTAAACGAAAAAGTAGATCAAAACGGGGAGGTGTTATCTGGTGAATATGATGTTTCCGAAACCAACCAAACAGAAGAAACGTAAGAAGCACAAAAAAAGCATCATGCAGCCAAAAGGCGACCGCCGGTGCTACTTGTGCATGTTACTGGATGGAGATTTTACATATAAGCCATATCTGGAAGAGCATCATGTTTTGTTTGGTAATACCCATGCATTTGCAGAGGCGGAAGGTCTAAAAGTAAATCTCTGCCTGGAACATCACCGGAACGGACCGGCAGCAGTTCACAACAATGCCAAGAACGCACGGATCCTGATGACGAAAGCCCAGGAGGTTTACGAAAGAACCCATACAAGGGAAGAATGGATGAAAAACGCCGGAAAGAATTATTTATAGGCACCACAGGAAAATTAATATATCACAAATCTCGCAGAGTGCATGGCTGCCCGGTGTGGCAGCCAGAAAGGAGCGACATGAAGAAAGAGTTGTTTGAACTTAAAAGAAACATGAGGATAGAATTATGCAACATCACAAAGATAACAGGTTATATCGTAGACAATAACAGGGACTGTCGGTTGGAGTTTACCAAGACATTTTTAAATATTCCGGAAACAGAGCAGTTCAAATATTTGGATATTTTCGGAAAGGTCTTATCTGGAAAGCCGGGAAAAAATATGTTCCAGTTGGATTTTCTGGACAAAGAAAGAGCCAGATATTTAAATGCCATTGCAAATACAGAGCTGAAGGACGATGAAGTGCGTCAGATCTTCTTGGAAGAAATTGCAGAGTCCATAGATGTATCGAACAAAACATACACCTTAATCCTGATCGCCAGCGGAATCTATGATATCCCGAAGATTGCCACAGATGGAACTGATCTGTATGAAAGCGAAGAGGTTTACCGGTATATGATTGGTTGCTTATGTCCGGTAGGATTATCGGCAGCAGGATTATCCTATGCACCGGAGCTGGCAGACGTTCAGGAACGGACAAGGGACTGGGTGGTAAGCATGCCGACGCAGGGATTTTTATATCCAGCATTCACAGACCGTCACAGTGATCTGGATCACGTCTGGTACTATAGCAAACGTCCGAACGATCCGGACAAAGGATTGATCACACAGACCTTATGGTGTAAATTACCGTCTACGCCGGAAGAACAGAAAATAGCATTTAGGGAAAGCTTAAATGCAGTGAACGGAAAAGTGAGCCTGGAACAGGCGAAAGATCTGTATCATTCACTTGGAAGAATCAAGGATATTAAATCGGATTCAGAAGATAGAAGGCTGAAAGCAAGCGAGATAGAGAATGTCTTGAAAAACATTGGGATTGATCCGGAGGCGGCAGCAGAAAGTGCCAAAGGCTGCAATATTGCCGAGATTGACACAGAGAACACCGTAAATACGAAGCGATTTGAAATCGGACTTCCGGATGCGCATGTGACCGTAAATGCTGATCGGACGGATCTGGTATCAACCAGAGTGATTGATGGTGAAGAATACATCCTGATCAAAGCAGACGGCGGTATCTGTGCAAATGGAATCATTTTAGAGAACCGGGAGAGGGAGAAAGATGAAGAGGAAGATGACTAAACCCGGCAATATGCGGGCGTTCATCTATCCAGTAACGAAGAAAATGCGCAAAGTAAGACGGAAAGGAACAAAAAAATGAAAGTTGGAGACAAAGTACAGTTAAGGCGCAGGATCTCCCAGAAGGGAGGTAAAACCAGACTCGCCACGGAAAAGGTCACGATCATTGGAATCTATCCGTACCATGTGCAGATCAAGAATGAGAAAGGGATTGCGAGGAGCTACATAAATTGGGAGTGGCAGCAGTTGATTAGTAAAGAAGGAATGGAAGGCGTGGAATCATGGCGCAGGAAGGGGTAACAATGGATAGATTGACAGAATGGATTGGCGAAGGAGAAGACCGACACGCTATACCAAGAATGGATTTGAGAAAAAACGGACACCAGGCGTGCTGTAATAAGCTGGCAGAATATGAGGATTTAGAAGAGACTGGAATGATCTCGAAATGGATTCCGGTGAAATGGCATGTGATATTGGATGCCGAACGGGAAGAGGAAGGAATCCCGGATGATATAGTCTATTATCTGGACTGCCCGATGCCGGAAGATGGTGAAGAAATAATAGTAACAGACGGAAAAAGGGTATGGACCGATGAGAACTGCATAGATATTGTAGGGCATCGCTTGGAAAGTGGAAACGATTGGAAAGATATAAAAGCGTGGATGCCGCTTCCGGAAAGGTATAAAGGATAATGGAAGATAAATATACAAAGATACTTGTATGGATAATTACGACAGTTACAGTAATTATTGGAATGAAATGGACGGGATCGGCGTGGTGCTTATGGGCGCTGTTCATTCCGGCAATGATAGAGTAGGAGGTGATGAAACATTGTATAAAAACCAGGAAGGATATCGTGATCCGACAGCAGGCAAAGCCATCCAGGATGCAAGCCGCATTCCACACCACGTAAAGGAAGCACATAAAGCATTAAAAGATATAGCAAGTCTGCTTGGATTCGAGGTCTTAGTATTAAGAGACAGGAAGACAGGGAGGGTATATCGATGGAAACAGTGAAAGAAGAGAATGAGAAGAAAAAGGAATACCTGAAACAGTACGGCAAAGCATTACGCCAGGAGAAGCGGATCGAGGAAGAGCTGGAACGCTTAAAGATGGATAGGATGCTTCCGGGAGCACTGGCAGCAGATGGGCTGCCAAAAAGCAGCAACCTTTCTGATCTGTCGGATTATGCAGCAGAAGTGGACGAACAGGAACGGAAACTGGTGGAGCAGAGAAAGAAAAGAGTTAGGATCCGGACTGAGATCAGGGAAAGAATTGAGCAGATGGAAGATGAGACAGAGAAAGATGTACTGACTTACTGCTACATAGATCTTATGAGGTGGAAGGATATCTGCAGAAAGACAGGATATGAGTGGGCACAAGTACACCGGAAACATTCAAAAGCACTAAAAAACTTCAAGATGATATAGAATGATACACTTGGTCTGTGGTATAGTGTATTCAGGTAAAGAGATGAACAGGGCAGCAGTCGAAAGATTGTTGCCTTTTTCTTTGCCGTGAATTCCGGGAAGAGATTAGGCGGCTTGCTCTTTTCAGGATTTATATATATAAAAACCC
The DNA here is from genome assembly GCF_027697525.1 of Coprococcus sp. AM97-35. Lineage (NCBI taxonomy): Bacteria > Bacillati > Bacillota > Clostridia > Lachnospirales > Lachnospiraceae > Coprococcus > Coprococcus sp. AM97-35. The sequence continues at coordinate 20,188 of NZ_JAQESL010000025.1, forward strand.
CTTGATGTTTGTTTGTTGTGACTGATTTTTGAAGTACTCTCTCGTATATACATAAGCCGCCAATAATACGGACCATTAGATCAGTGGTAGATCGACCGCCTCATAAGCGGTATGTCACATGTTCGATTCATGTATGGTCCATCACAGAACAGAAGGTGAAAATATATGGCGGCAGGAAACCCCAGAAGCGCGAACGGCAACTTAAGAAGAAAGCATCGGGCAAGACTCAAAGCAATAGGCGGTGAGTGTGGAATATGCAGAGGCAGGCTCGGTCCGATACATTACGATGAACCAAGTGACAGTAATCATCCATTGTCTTTCGTAATCGATGAGATTAAACCGGTATCGAGATGGCGTGAGTTCGGTTACAGCTCAAAAGAGGCAGCTGCTCAGGACTGGAACAACCTGCAGGCGGCTCATTACTGCTGTAATGCGGCCAAAAGCAATCGAACATTAAATGAATTATCAAGGTGTCAGCAAAGCCTTAAAACGAACGTTACAGATGGTGCCTGGTGACGGAACCAAAGGGGGGTGGGGAGGGTACCCCGCCACGCGGCGGCGGCGACCACCGCTGTCCAGCGCCGATTTACACACAGGAAAATTTTTGAAAGGTGAATTTAGATGGGAAGAGCTAAGAGAATGGCAACTGTAACAAGCGAGGGAAGCCGCTTGGAACGCTTGGAAAATTTAGCACTGATTCTCGCAAAACAGATTGATATATGCGCGAAAGATGCTGTTGATGGTCCAAAGACAATGCCACAGCTCTCCAGGCAATACAGAGAAACAATCAAAGAAATTGAAGAAATAAAAGGAATGGAGAAAGACGATGACGAAATCGGAGAAATCCTGTCGGCACGAAAAGCTGATGGGAAGCCAGACACCGTCCGATAGAATTGTTCCGGATTACGCTTATACGGATGGCCCCGATGCGGTAAAAGTGCTTGCGGTCGGGAAATTGATTGTGGATCCGTGGCAGAGTGAAGTGCTGAATGATTGGATGGGGCGTACAGAGGATGATGTTTGGTCGGCGCCGACATGTGGCTTATCTGTTCCAAGACAGAACGGGAAAACACTGGATACTTCCGGGCGGATTGCATCCGGAATGATCCTGTATGCAGAATGGGTTATATACACAGCTCATCTGCAGAAAACTGCAACAGAAACCTTTATGGAATTGCGCGGCCTGTTTGAAAGCAGAGGACTCCGTAAGTATGTAAAAGAAATTAAGGCGGCACTCGGAAGAGAACAGATTATTCTAAAAAATGGTGGAAGAGTAGTATTTGTTGCCAGAACAAGGAATGGTGGTCGAGGACTGCATGGCGACTGTCTTGTGTTTGATGAAGCGCAGGAATTGACAAGCGAGCAGCAGGCATCTTTTTTGCCGGCAATATCAGCGTCAAGGAATCCACAGACGATTTATCTTGGAACGCCACCGGATGAAAATTGTACCGGCACAGTATTCCGGAAGATAAGAAAACGGGCAACGGAAGGTGAGAGCAAATCCACAGCCTGGACAGAATATTCTGTGAAAGAGATTGGAGATGTTACTGATCGTCGGAGATGGGCGGAGTGCAATCCGGCATTAGGGCGCAGAATGACAGAAACAACCATAGCTGCAGAGTGTGAGCAGATGGATGCTGACACATTTGCAAGAGAGCGTCTTGGCTGGTGGTCGCCAATCAATAATGATCAGGATTATGCAATTGATAAGAAGAAATGGGAAGCGTGTGTTTCGGAAAAAGAAAAGCCGGAAGGGAAAACTGCTTATGGCGTAAAGTTTTCTTCTGATGGTTCGGCGGTAGCATTATGCGGAGCTGTCTGTCCGGATGCAGGGAAAGCGAGAATTTCACTGATCGAGCTAAAAGCAACTGACAGAGGAATCCAGTGGCTTGCGGACTGGCTGAATCAGAGATACAAGATGGCAAGCTGTGTGGTGATCGATGGAAGAAATGGAGTTGACTTCCTGATAGAGAAGATAACACCGGTGTGGAAATATAAGCAGTCAATTGTTCGGCCGGCAGCAAAAGAAGTGATAGCAGCGGCGAGTCAGCTATCACAGGAAATCAATGAACAGACTGTAACATGGTATAAATACCAAGAGATACTGAATGAGTCAGCAATTACGTCTGTAAAAAGACCGATTTCCGGTGGCTGGGGATTTGGTGGAGAAAACTCAATCCCGATTGAAGCAGCAGCACTTGCACTCTGGGGATGCCGGACATCGAAACGAAATCCGAGCAGAAAGATGAGGATAGGATAATGGAGTTAAATTTTGGAAGAGTAGAAGGATTACCACCGGAAGAACAACAGTGGCTTCAGGAATTGAAATACATATATGATTATCACAGAAGTGCAAATAGGAAAAAGCGCCGTTATTATAACGGAAAAGTCACACTGAATGAAGTGAATCTTGGGATTGCATTGCCAGCAGGTCTTGGAAAACTTGAGATTGGATGTGCCTGGGGAGCAAAAACCGTTGATGTACTTGCGGGAAGATCGATGTTTGATGGGTTTGTTACAGAAAATGGAACGAAGTCAGAAGATATGGATCAGATTATGAAAAGGAATCATTTGATAGCGGAATACAATAAAGCGGTCAAAGAAGAACTGAAATACGGTTGTACATTTGCGGCGGTATCCGGAGAGAAAGATGATGCAAGAGTACGGTTTTACTCTCCGCATTGTGCTGCAGCTTCGTGGAATGCACACGAAGGACGCATCCGATGTGGATTTGCCTTTGAAGATGCGCGAAGAGACGAGTCGGATGTTACATGGTCTCCGGAACATGTAAATTTCTATACAGACACAGACATCTGGGAACTGGATCGGATTGGAGGTGCATGGTATGCTACGCAGAATCCCCATGATTTCGGAGAACCCCTTATGGTGGCTCTGATCTGGGACGCAACAAACGATAAACCATTTGGTCAGTCAAGGCTAAAAGAGCCGGTCCGCAGACTAATCCAGGGATATGTAAGAACAGTCGCAAATGCAACGATTGGACTGGAATTTGCCACTTCTCCACAGAAATATCTGCTCGGGGTGTCAGATGAACAATATGATATGTTGATTGATAATAAATTCAAACAGTATGTTGGAAGTATTCTCTACAGTACCAATAATCCGGAGACTGGGGAAAAGCCGAATTTCGGGCAACTTTCGCAGGGAAATATTGAACCACATGTTCAGATGCTCCGGATGCTTGCCACGCAGTATTCAGCGGCAACGGGATTGGCGGTTACGGATGTTGGTGTGATAAATGATGCAAATCCGACTTCCAGTGAAGCAATTATTGCACAGTCACAGACCTTGATCCTTATGGCAGAACAGTTGAATAAATCAAATGGTGATGCATTGTATCGGATTGGACGGATGGCACTTGCAATTGAACTTGGAACGATTCCGGATGAGCTTCCGGAAGAAACACATGAGCTGATTGCACATTTTAAGAATCCGGCAATGCCAAGCGTGGCATCTACTACAGATGCAGCACTCAAAATTGCGACAGCGCGACAAGGATTTGCACAGACAGATATTTTCCTTGAAATGATTGGTTTTGATCAGGCGGATATCCGGCGAATCAGAGCGCAGGAACAGAGAGCAAAAGGAGATGCTATCTTGACGGAGGAATTTGGAAATGCAGATAACGGAGAAGGCGTGGGTGGAATACATAACGAAGATGTCACAGATTAGCCAGAAAGCAGCGGATCTGATGCAGTCCTGGGTTCAAAAGAATGGACTGGAAAATGATAAAGCACTTTTGGAATACGCCTATGCACTGTCACAACACTATGGACAGGCTATCGGTGCATTATCGTGTCAGATGTATGAAGCGACAGCAGCGGCACAGGGAGTAATAGTCCCTACGGCAGAAGTAGCAGATCTCCCGGACTATGGGGAAGTGGCGAAAGCAATAAAAGGAACAAAAAGGCAGTCTCCGAACAATATTCCCGGAACGCTTGCAAGGCTTGTAAAACAGGTAGGTGCAGATACGACACTGAAAAATGCAGAGCGTGACGGGGCACAGTTTGCCTGGGTGCCACATGGGGACACCTGTGCTTTCTGCATTACGCTTGCGTCAAGAGGATGGCAGTATAGGTCAAAAAAGGCGTTACGGAACGGACATGCTGAACACATTCATGCACATTGTGATTGTGAGTATGCGGTCCGGTTTGATGGAAAAAGCACAGTGGCAGGCTATGATCCGGATAAATATCTGGAAGAATATTACGATGCCAACGGGGATATCAATGAAATGCGGAGAAAGCGATATGCACAGAATAAAGATGTGATCAATGCGAGAAAACGAGAATTATACGCAAGTAAAAAAGCGGAAAAACTTGAAAAATTGAGGCGGTCTGATATACTGATATCAGGAGCGAGAATCACAGATCTGAATAGTGCAGAAGCTGATGAATTTGCGGAGATGTACTATGAAGAGATTAGACATTTTTCAACTGATTCAAAGAAAATAGCAGATAATCTCGGTAAGGAAGAATCTGACATAAGAAAAATTAAGGCATATTTATTTGAAGATGATTCTTTGATAGATCCGGATACGGGAGAAAGCAGGCAGTTTGATCCAGATTGCGCGATTGCACAGAGCTGGCAACGCTTGATGAATGGAAAAGACATTAAACTTCATGACAAAACTTTGATAGAGCATGAGTTGTTGGAAATGAAAATTAAGCAAGAAAATCCGGGCATAGATCATGTAAAAGCACATGAATTGGCATCGGAAAAATATAATTATCCGAAGGAGGCGCTGGAATATTATGGTAATCTTAAAAAACATAAAAAAAGTCAGTGATAGTATTTCGGCAAGTTACTATCCAGAAGGAAAAGAGCCGGCAGGTTTTATGAAAATACGAATTCCGGAAGGAGAGATTGTAGAACATGAAAATGCAAGCATGTTTGCAGCACCACACGTGAGGCGAGAACTGAAACGGATTGCGAAGATGGATAATCCACCAAAAGAAAAAACGGTAATATGGTATTAAAAGCCACTGATCGGAAACGGTTGGTGGTATTTTTATACTCATTTTTAAGAAAGGACAAGGTGAAAAAATATGATTATCACAGGAATGGCGCATTTTGAGAGTGTTGCACAGAAGAAACTTGTTGAATGGTACCACAAGAACAAACCAGAGGTTCAGATCGATCTCGGAAATGTATTCGTAGTATGGTCGTGCAAAACACTTCAGAATTATAAGTGCCTTGCATCAACCACTATCAGCGGAGATGGTATCTATGCCGAATACACCTATAACGGTGACAAGCAGGAACTTTATGAGGATGTATACGGTAAAATAACAAATACATGTCACACAGAAGAATAGGAGGTACAAATCTATGAAGAAATTGTTTATTTCACAGCCAATGAGAGGAAAGTCTGATGAAGATATTCTGACAGAGCGTAAGAAAGCAATCGAGAGTGCAGAGAAGGCGATTGGCGAGCCAGTAGAAGTGATTGATTCATTCTTCCAGGAAGCACCGGTAGATGCAAAGCCACTGTGGTTCCTTGGAAAATCTCTGGAACTTTTAGCAGGTGCAGATATCGCATATTTTGCGAAAGGATGGCAAGATGCAAGAGGATGTAGAATCGAGCACACTTGTGCTGTTGAGTATAACATTGATCGAATCGAACCGTAGGAAGGCGGTGATCCAGATATCTCCCTTTAAGGCGCAGGGTTACGCGTCTTATTTTTATGGCAACACGTGCCTTAAACGTGGCAACTAAAAACACTCAAATCAGGAGGGGAACAAGATGGCAGATGACAAAACATTTACTCAGGCAGAAATGGATTCAATCATAGAGGGACGCCTTGCGAGAGAAAGACAGAAATATGCAGATTATGATGACCTGAAAGAAAAGGCAAGTAAGTACGATGAGTACCAGGCGCAGAATAAAACGGAACTTCAGAAGGAAAAAGAAAAGTCCGATGCGCTTCAGGCAAGATTAAGCGCACTTGAAAAGAAAGACACTGTAAGACAGGTAAGAGAAAAAGCAGCAAAAGACACTGGTGTACCGGTAGAATTACTGACAGGGGAAGATGAGGAAACCTGTAAAAAACAGGCAGAAGCGATTATGAAATTTGCGAAGCCGAAGAGTTATCCGGGGACTAAGGGGAACAGAAAAAAGACAACAGAGTACAACTCAACGGATGATGCAATGAGGGAATTTGCACATCAGATTTTTGGTAAAGGAGAATAAAGAATATGGCAGCACTTATTAGTTCAGATTTTGAAATTCCGGCAGAGATTTCGCAGGGGATTTTTGAAAAAGCACAGAAAGGATCTACTCTGGCGCAGTTATCCGGAGCAAGACCGCAGAAATTTGGAAAGCAGCAGGTATGGGTACTTACATCGCCACCGAAAGCAGAACTCGTAGGAGAGGCAGGGCAGAAATCGCCAACCCCAACTGCATATGCTTCTAAAACAGTAAATCCGTTCAAACTGCAGGTTACCATGAGATTTTCGCAGGAAGTACAGTGGGCAGACGAAGATGTACAGATTGGCGTACTGCAGGATCTGGCGTCAAATGCGTCAATCGCACTGGGAAGAGCATTGGATCTTGTTGGAATTCACAAAATCAATCCGCTTACAGGAACGGTATCAAGCCTTGTAAAAGAAGGGCTGGTTGACACGAAACAGAGTGTGCAGCTTGCAGGCACAAAGTATGATGAAGCAATCGAGGCGGCAGCAGGAATGATCATCTCATCTGGTTATGTACCGAGTGGTATTGCAATGGATCCAACACTTTCCTTTGGCCTTTCCACTATGAGGGATGCGAATGGAAGAAAGATTTATCCGGAAATTGGATTCGGACAGAATCTGACAAATTTTGCCGGAATGACTGCGGCAGTATCTGATACAGTTTCTGCAAAAAATGAAATCACACCGGATACGAAGTTACTTGGAATCGTAGGACAGTTTGATGCGTTCAGATGGGGAGTGCAGAGATCAATTGGCGCTCACTTGATCGAATACGGTGATCCGGATGGACTTGGAGACCTGCAGAGACAGAATCAGATCGCAATTCGTGCAGAAATTGTATATGGAATTGGAATAATGGATCAGGCAGCATTTACAAAGATCGTGAAGGCGGAAGGGTAATATGAAATATTTATACAAACAAACTGGAATAGTAGTGGAGTCTGACAATGTGTTAGACTCCACAATGTTTAAGCTGATTATTGAAGAAAAAACCGAGGATTTGATCGAGGATAGCGAAACAGAAACAGGAGTTGCAGAAGCCGAAAATACAGAAGAACCTGTGGAAGAACTCGAAGAACCGACAGAAGACTCAGTGATTCCAGATATAGAAGAACCAGTCGAAGCAAAGAAAGAGGCATCAGCTAAGAACACCAGAAAGAGAACGCAAACAGCGAAAAAGTAGGTGATACAATGATATACGCATCAATCGAGGATATTTGGAGACGAAAAGGAACAGATATTTCGGATACAGATTATGTAACGGCACTCTTAGAGGATGCAGCGATCATCATTGATGCATATAACCGCAATGCTACAGACGAGGCAAAGAAATTAGTGTCATGCAACATGGTTATTCGGACGCTCGGAAGCAGAGAGGAAGGTGTACCTATTGGAACGACACAGACAACTACGACAGCAATGGTATATTCGCAGACCTGGACAAATGCAAATGGAAGCGGCGAATTGTATCTGACTAAATTGGATAAGAAAATCCTTGGTGTCGGGAATCGAATTGGCTATTTTAATCCATATTCGGATTTGATGCAGGAGGAAGAGGCTAATGATTAAAGGAATACCGGTGAAGCTTTACGAACGGACCGCAAGTGGGACAGATACATTCGGACATCCGATATATACAGAGGCACCTGTGACCGTGGAAGACGTGTTGGTTGCTCCGGCATCGACAACAGAAGTGCTGGATATGCTTAATATTACTGGAAAAAAAGCAGTCTACAATATCGCGATTCCAAAAGGAGATACGCATACCTGGCAAGACTGCAGAGTGGATTTTTTTGGTACATCATGGCGGGTAATTGGATTCCCTCAGCAAGGAATTGAAGAAAATATTCCTGGAAGATGGAATCAGAGATGGATGGTAGAGTGTTATGGCTAAAACGAAAGTTGAGTTAAATCGATCCGGTGTAAGAGAGTTAATGAAATCTGCAGAGATGCAGGCGATTTTACTGGAACAGGCAAATCAAATATCATCCGATGCAGAAAAAGAGTCGTATGTTGCGCAAACGAGAGCGGTTGTAAAAATAAATGGAGATGATGGAAACAACAGCTTGTTGAAAGCGATGGGTAGAAAAAATGATCGAAGAAAAGGTTAGAAAATATCTGGAAGCCATGCTTGATATTCCGGTAAGGATGGAAGAAGAGCCGGGACTTCCAGAGGAATATATCCTAATTGAAAAGACTGGATCCGGTGAAGAAAATCATATTGCATCAGCAACTCTTGCAATCCAGTCTTATTCAGGATCCCTTTATGGGGCGGCATCACTCAATGAAAGAGTGAAAGAAGCAATGGAAAAAATTGTTGAAATGGATGATATCAGTAAGTGCCAGCTTAACAGCGACTACAACTATACGGATACAACAAGGAAGAAATATCGGTATCAGGCTGTATATGATATGGTTCATTTCTGATGAAGGAGGATAAAAATGTCAGATGCTAAAAATGTAAGTACAGGCAAGCCGAAAGTAGGCGGCGCGATTTTTAGAGCACCGCTCGGAACAACATTGCCAACAGATGCAACCACAGCATTAGATGCAGCATTTAAGTCACTTGGATATTGTTCGGAGGATGGACTCACTAATTCTAATAGTCCGGAAACTGACAACAAAAATGCTTGGGGCGGCGACACTGTATTGAATATGCAGACCAGTAAGAAAGATAATTTTAAGTTTACGATGATCGAAGCCTTGAATGTAGAGGTCCTGAAGAGCGTTTACGGAGATGATAATGTTACCGGAACACTTGAGGAAGGGATTACGGTAAAAGTAAATGCAGATGAAGCGGAACAGAATGCGTGGGCTGTAGATATGATTCTGAAAGACGCAGTGAAGCGTATCGCTATTCCGTGTGCAAGCATTACGGAAGTCGGAGACATTGTATATAAGGACGATGATGCGATTGGATACGAGATAACGTTATCGGCAGTACCGGATGCGGACGGACAGACACATTACGAATATATTAAGAGGAATAAGAAATAATGAAGGGAAAAACAAGCAGTGGTTTTGAGTATGAGTTAGATGAAGCGGCGTTGGATGATTATGAACTTCTGGAAGATCTATGTGAAATGGATGAAGGAGACATGACAAAAACAATCAGCGTATTAAACCGTCTTCTTGGAACAGAACAGAAAGAACGTTTGAAAGAACATTTACGAATGGAGAACGGAAGGGTACCGGCGTCGAAAATGATGAATGAAATTGGAGAAATTTTCGGAAATGTAAAAGAAGGAAAAAACTCTTAGCCCTCGCCTACATGCTTAATTTAGATAAGGACGCACTTTTGTGCGATCTTGCAGAAACATATCGTATTTATGACTATAAGTCGTTACCGTGCAGAATGGTAGCGACTTTTTCTTGTGGGTTGAGGGAAAATTCAAGAATCAAAATGAAAATGGCAGGGATAGATCCTATACCGGAACAAATTCTTATGACAGCTATTGCGGATGGAACACGTATGACCGCTTGGTTACAATCCGAGGATGGAGCGACTGGGAAAAACCGTCCGAAGTCATTGCTTGGAATGATCATAGGTGATGGAACGGAAAAATCCAAAGAAATTCAGACGTTTGATTCTGGAGAAGATTTTGACAGAGAATGGGCGAGATTGACGGGAAAGGAGGGATAAGATGGCTACGGAACTTGCAAAAGCGTATGTGCAGATCATACCATCGGCGGTAGGAATTCAGGGAAGAATTAAAAAAGAAATAGAGCCGGAAGCAGACTCAGCCGGAAGTTCTTTTGGCGGGAAAATGGTTGGCATGATCAAAAAGGTTATTGCCGCAGCAGCAATCGGGAAAGCTCTGTCAGCAAGCATCAGTGAAGGCGCAGCACTCGAACAGAGTCTTGGTGGAATTGAAACATTATTTAAAGATTCTGCCGATAAAGTGAAAGCAAATGCGGCAAAAGCCTACCAGACAGCAGGAATGAGTGCAAATGACTACATGGAACTAACTACAAGCTTTTCAGCGAGCCTTCTTAGTTCCCTTGCTGGCGACACCTCCAAAGCTGCAGATGTGGCAGATATGGCAATGGTAGATATGTCTGATAATGCGAATAAGATGGGAACCAATATGGAAGACATCAAAAATGCATATCAGGGATTTGCCAAACAGAACTATACAATGCTGGACAACCTGAAGCTTGGATATGGTGGTACGAAGTCGGAGATGGAGCGTCTCTTGGCAGATGCACAGAAAATCAGTGGCGTGGAATACAATATTGATAATCTATCAGATGTCTACAGTGCAATTCATGTGATCCAGGGACAGTTGGATATTACCGGGACGACAGCCAAAGAAGCGGCAACGACTATATCAGGATCATTTAATCAGATGAAAGCAGCGGCCAAAAACGTAATGGGAGAAATTGCTCTGGGAATGGATGTGGGACCGGCACTTAATGAACTGGCTAATACGATTATAACATTTGCAGTTGGGAATTTGCTTCCAGCAGTATGGAATGTTATTTCCGCGTTGCCATCAGCGATCATTACGTTTGTAACGGCGCTTGGTCCTCAGCTATTCGCTGCTGTGTCCGGATTGATTCCACAAATTGCAAGCGGAATCACAACAGGAATACCGACTCTTTATCAGAGCGCAATGCAGCTTATGGATCAGTTTAATATCGGAATCCAGGAGCAACTCCCGATCTTGTTGCAGAAGGGTGTGGATTTCATAACAAACATTGTGAATGGAATCTTGCAAAATTTACCGCAAGTAATAACGATGGCGGGCAATGTTATTACATATTTTGCCAACACAATTATCTCGATGCTTCCAACAATATTGAGTGCTGGTGCAAGATTACTTTTAAGATTGGTAAATGGAATTATAAATAATCTGCCACAAATTGCTCAGGCTGCAGCAACTGCAATTGTGCGTTTTGTAGCGTCAATTGGACAGAATCTTCCACAGATTCTTCAGAGTGGTATTACGATTATCGCTAAGCTGGCAGCAGGCTTGATACGTGCTATTCCGAATTTGGTTGGACAGATACCGGCAATTATCAGCGCAATTGTGAATGCTTTTACGAGCCAGAACTGGGGAAGTATTGGAATCAATATCATAAGCGGTATCGCATCCGGACTTCGTTCGGCGGCACATATGCTATGGGATGCTGTAAAAGGTGTTCTTGGTGGATTTAAAGAAAATGTTCTGGCATTCTTCGGAATTCACTCACCGTCACGTTGGGGAGCTTATGTTGGAGAGATGATCGATACCGGAATTGCGAATGGATTGATTGGCAAGACAACATTAGTATCCAATGCAGCAGCAGAGCTTCAGAAGTCTGTAAAAAAACCAATTGGAACAAGTATGGACCTTACAATTTCTGGCAAAAGCAGCACTGAAAGTCAGAACAGCACGATTGCAGAGAAGCTGGAAGCATTACTGGAATATTTAAAAACAACATCCAGACGTGGAGACGGCAGTATAGTTATAAATTTAAATGACAGAGAAGTAGCAAGAGCTTTGAGAGAAATGGGGGTTGTGTTTGAATGATCGAGATTAAATATGTATGTTCCAATGGAGAAGAATACAATCTGATCGGAGACAAAATGAGAGCAACCTCCGGATATTTCCATGCTTATGAGTGGAAACCCAATACAACAGAAAGAGAAATGGGTGTAACGGTGAATGCTTTTGAAAAAGAACCGGTGACGTATGATATTACTCTTACCGTGAGAGGCAAAGAAAAAGAAAGAAAGCAGATCCTTAATAAGCTTACGAATGCTTTTGAATACGATGTGGTCAATCTGACTCCAGGAAGAATTTACTATGGCGAATACTACATTGATGGATATGTAAAAAAATCAAGCAATGAAGTATCGAGTGAAAATAATAGTCGTACAGATTGCAAGATAGAAATATACTGCCCGTATCCATTCTGGTCGATGGAGCAACAGGAAAGCTTTTATCCGGATTCTGCAAATAAAGGAAAGCCATATACATTCTTAGACTATCCGATAACGTATAATTATGATTATTCAAGAAAGAGTGCCGGAACGCAGAACTGGATTATCGATCATTTCCGAGATAATAACTTTGAAATGGTAATATATGGTCCATGCGCTGATCCAAGAATACTGATAAACGGTTATCCTTATCAGATTTATGAGACGTTAGAAGCAGGTGAATATATATTAATCGCCAGCAGAGAGAAGACGATCACAAAACATCTGAGAAATGGAACTGTGCAAAATATTTTCGCAAAAAGAGCGAAAGACAAAAGTGTATTTACACTGATTCCGTCTGGCGTACTGATTATTAACTGGAGTGGTGAATTCGGCTTTGATATTAAGGTATACAAAGAAAGGAGCGTGCCGGAATGGAACTGGTCTATACGGATCCGATAGGCAAAGAGCTCGGATATATCTTAAATGCAAATGTAGACATGGAAATCGGAGAAGATGAGAAAAGCTCAATCAATGATTTTGAGATCGAATTTAAGAGATCCGGTTGGAATGGTACGGTTGAGTTCGGAAGTCAGGTGTATGTTCCGGACACAGAGTATGGCGGAATAGTTCGAGAGGTAACTACAAGCACAAAAGCGAATAGTATCACCGTAAAGGGATATACTTGGCGCGGAATGATGACGAAAAAAATAATCAAGCCGGAAAAAGGACAGGATTATGCGATAGCATCCGGAGAAATAAATGAAATCATCAAAGGAAAAGTAGAAGAAGCATTTCCAGGCTTTTTCTACGGAGTTGTTGAAGATACAGGCATTCAGTTAACGAACTATCAGTTTGACCGATATTGTACGCTACATGAAGGTTTAAGGAAGATGCTGCAATCCGTAGGTTACCGCTTGGAAATCAAGTATATTCAAGGCGATAAATACGAAATGGGCTATGTTCAAGTAAGAGCTGTTCCTATCGTAGATTATTCATCGGAATACGAATTTTCAAACGATCAGAACATGAATTTTACGATGGATGACAACAAAAGAGGCGTGAATCACTTAGTATGCCTTGGAAAAGGAGAGTTAAAAGACCGCCTGGTTATCCATTTGTATGTCGACGAAAAGGGAAACGTAGGACAAACGCAGTACTATCGAGGAATTGATGAAATCGAAGAAACTTACGATAGCTCCGGATCAGAATACGATGACCTACTCAAAAATGGAATTGCGAAACTTACAAATTCCAAGAATAAGACAGAATATGACATGACGATGGAGAAAATAGAAGGAAGTATGGATATTGGAGACATCGTTGGTGGCCGAGATTATCTAACCGGTGCCAGCATGAAGAAGCCGATCGGAAGGAAGATATGGACGATTTCAGCTGGCAAAGAAAAAGTAGAGTATAAATTGGAAGGAGAGTCTTAATGGATATAATTACAGGATATACCGGAAGTCCACATGTTACTGCAGAACAGGACAGAGATATCAATATTGGAATTTTTGGAAATGAATCTTATGTGTTGCAAACAGGATCACAGTTGACTGCGGAAGTATCGTCAAACAATGAGATTAAAGTAAGAGACGGTGTGATCATGCATCAGGGGTGTGCTGATTGTAGTTTACGCAAATTGTGATATGTATTCCCCAATATATATGGGGAGTTAGAAATGTATTGAGATTAGATAGCCTTTTTCTCCAAGTCCTCACAGTAAACGCTTGAAAATAAATGTTCCAGTTCATTTCCGAAGTTGTATGAGATTTTAAGTTTGTGGTTTTCATAAACTGTTATCTGGTCTATCATTTCCACAATAATATCTCTGTCTAATTCTTCAATGTCTTTCAGTTCCAACAACCGCCTTAACCACGGTGTTTCAAAAACATCTTCTGTTACACTTTCCTTTTTCTTTTCTTCCAGCGTTTCAATCTGTTTGGAGTAAAGCGTTTCTTTTTGTTGATAGTCCTCTCGATAAGAAAGAAATTCTTCTTTAGAAATCAGTTCGTCTTTGTAATCTTCATAAATTGACTTTTTCAACTTCTTCACTCTTTCAAGCTCTGCTTTTAACTTTGTCAGTTCTATGTCTGTTGATTTTCTGATTTTTATTGCTGTGAAAGATTGTGATTTTACAAGTTCCTGCAAGTTCTCTACATTGCGGATAATCTGCTTTAAATCTCCCAGCACAATATCATTCAATACTTGAAACGGGAGCGTGTGCGGAGTGCAATAATCTTTTCCACTTCTTTTGTAAGTTCCACAATAAAATGAATAGGACTTACTTCCGTCAGCACGTCGCCAGAAATTTTTCATCATTGCCCGACCACAATCGCCACACTTGATAAAACCTGCAAAGATATTTTTATTTGTTTCTAAATCAATATCCCTATGTTTTTTCGTCAGCAGTTTTTGTACCTTATCCCACAGTTGACGGTCTATAATCGGTTCATGTGTATTTTCAACCCTTATCCAGTTTGCTTTCTCAACTGGACGCTGTTTGCTTCTCATACGTTGATGTTTCTTTCCTTGTACCATATTTCCAATATAAAGCTCATTTTGTAACATCACTTTAATCGTGGAATACGTCCAATAAGAAGTTTTCTCTAAACGATTGCAATTTTTGTAATTTTCGCCGTTGAGCTTTTTATATTCCGACGGACAAAGGATACCCTCTGCATTTAGTATTTTGGCAATGCTTTGTTTTCCTATTCCTTGTGCATACATAGTAAATACTCTTTTTACAACTTCGGACGCATATTCATCAATCACAAGTTTATTTTTATTTGCAGGAGATTTCTTATAACCATAACTTGTAAAAGCTCCGATAAATTCTCCTGCTTTCTGCTTTGATTTTACAGTCGCTTGAATTTTATTAGAAATATCTCTGGCATACTGCTCGTTGAATATATTTTTAATAGGAAGTAACATATCGTATGCCTGCTTCATACTATCAATATTATCTGTTACAGAAATAAAACGAACATTAAGCTCTGGAAATATTCTTTCCAAATATCGCCCCGTATCAATGTAATCTCGTCCGAAACGGGAAAGGTCTTTTACAACAACACAACTTACCTTGTTATCTTCAATGTCAGCAATCATTCTATGAAAGTCTGGTCTATTGAAATTCGTTCCCGTAAAACCGTCATCAATATAAACATCATATAAGATAAAGTCATCATGCTTGTTCACATATTCTGTTAAAAGTTTTCTCTGATTTCCTACACTATCGCTTTCTTCCTTATCTCCGTCCTCTCGTGATAATCTGATATAAATAGCCACGTTAAATAAGTTTGAACCTTTTTGATAAATCATTTTTCCACCTATTCAACTGCCGTACCTATGATAATATTATACCATAAAGTACGGCTTCTTTCCATTGTTTTCAAGGGTTTTACCCTCTTGATAGTCCTTTTTTTACATGAGATTTCACGATACGGACAAGCAATTCCTCTACGGAAAATTTACCTAAAAATTCCCGTTCTACGATATATTGTGCAGGTTCTTTTTTAGCCAAGTTATCAGCCCCCTTAGTCAGCTATCTATTCTCAACATACGCACATAGGCTTATCCAATATGCGTGTTTTTCACAATGTTACAGAAGCAGACAGACGGCTTTGGAAAGCTCCGTTAGTATCTCAACTATTCCCATTCTTGTGGGCAGAACCGCACCATGCGGACGTATCATTATTCTGTGAGGATAGGTCGTGGCAAAACGACTTTTCCAACAGTCGCTCTCGGATCACTGCGTGGGTCGCTCGCTTTCTTTTGAAAAGGTCGTGGCGTACAGTCCCCGTGGCTCGCTATCTCACAAACGTATCTGTCTGCTTTATTCAGTTGTCAAAGAGCTGTGGCGAAAGCGTGTTGCTTTCATGTAAAAGCAGGGGCAGAGCAGGAAAGAGGGGATTGAACAAATCATGCTCTGCGGTTACTGCTTGTTATTCTTCGGTTTCTAAAGGAATATCAAAGTCCAAAATCATTTTGATAAGTGCTTCTCTGATACGTCCTTTTAATTCCATGTCTACGACTATGCAGACATTACCATATTTGTCGTAGAACGGACGCAAACAACATTTTGATATGTACGGGTCATACAACGCCAGTATCTTTTCAATCGCATTTACGTTGCCGTCCACAGCCGACGAAATAAGGTAAAATGACGGGCGTGTGTTATTCATCATTCATGTTCTCCTTTAATTTTTTCTTGATTTCTTCAAGTGAGTTCTTCCTACTGCGGAACGACGTTGAACGGTTAATCTTTAATCTGTCGCCGATTTCTGTATCGCTCATGCCTAAGAAGAAATACATCAACAAGATTTCTCTGTCTTTTTCAGACAGATACTTAATCGCTTCTGCTAAATCATCATCAAGGACACGAACCTCAATACCACATACATCAAAGGCGGTATAATCGCTTTCGTATTCGTCCCAGACTGCCAGCTTTTCTACGACGATTTCTGGAAGTTCACAATAGGAAATTTCCTTATTTCTTCGTCGCTTTAATTCTTTGCGATAATTACGGACAATGCCTTTCACTACACGTTTGAGCTTGCAGTCAAATTGACATTGTATTGTCTTTTGGAAGTCCGACGGTTTCATATCATCACACCCCCTTTCCGTTATGACGTGAAAAGTGTTTATCCCTCTTTCCGCACCATATCTGTACAGCAAGGTGTGATTTGTTGCATGATTTTGAAAAAAAATGAAAAAATTTTTTCGGGTACAAAAAAAGCCCGCACAAAACATATAGTCTGTACGAGCTATTAAAGCTGTGAGATATTCAGTTGTTAATAAAATGCTGTTAGGTAGTGTATGACCGTATAAGATTATGCTTAAAACTTTCCATGACACAAGCCCCCTTACAGCACTTGATTTCTATTAAACTTTTGTCTTTTTTGTAATCTTGTAAATATATTCTTCTGGAGTAGGGCGTTTATTTCCAAAATACTTTCTGAAATTCTCCTGCACTTCTGGGTCGGTGCTGTTCATAGCTTCATCAATCGTCGCTTCAATATCAGCTCGAACATCAGCTAATGACACACCGCCAGCTTTTGCACCAGCTTTCAATGCTTTTTTAATATCTCGTTTTTTAAGTCCTATCATAGTATTACCTCGTCACAATTTACTGAATGTTTTAGAAATGTTTTTCAAAATGCTTATATAGAATAATCCCTAAAAATGTTTGCAGTAGGAATAAACCAAATATAATGCCTATAATCCATGCTTCAATATGAAGTAACGCAAGTACAAAAGCAACAAACAAGTACACGAAAGTCATTAACTGATATACTAAAGAACCAGCTTTCATTCTTAAAAATATTTTTCTTTCATCAACATTATTGATGTGATTTTCTCTATTTATATTTTGTAATTTTTCTTTATTTTTTGGCATTTCATAATAACAAATTTTCAATAATTGAACACCAGAAGCAAAAGCTAAACCGAACCCCATTGCGTAAAAAAGTGTAGCGTAATAATCAGTATCAATAACGAAATATCCAAAACATATAAAGATTATACCTATAATAATCTCAATGATAAATGATAATTTTTTCTTCATTGTTAATTCCACCTTTCAAAAGACTACATTTTCTGTATTAAAAAAATCGTTTTATGGTTGTTCAAATTATCCTGAATGTAAGTTTACTTTAGCTGAACATTTTAGAAAGAAAAAACTAACCAAAACGAATGTAAAAGAATTACTGGAGGGAAAAGAAACCCTGGTAAAAGGAATCAAAAACAAAGAGAAAAAGCCCTACAATGCCGTTGTAAAAATTGGGGAAAAGGGATATATTGATTTTATATCTTTCTCAAAATAAACATAAAAGCCCTTTAAAGAGGGCTTTTATATATTAATCACAAATCACTTATCACAAATCACTTATCACAAATCACAAGTGATTTGTGATTGTTGATGATAAAATAAGAATAAGAAGAAATAGAAAGAAGTGAGTGATTGTGGGAAATTTAGGCGCACAAAAAGAAAAACGAAATGATACACCAATCAGTGCAAAAAAAGATATAATGGGAGATAAGACGGTTCGTGTTCGTGCTGACTTGCACCATATCATAAAAATCGAAACAGCAAAGAATGGCGGAAACGTAAAAGAAGTTATGGAAATAAGACTTAGAAGCAAACTTAAGAGTGTGTTGATATTGCAGTATCTTAAAATTTTGTGTATAATAGGAATTGAAGTTAAATTAGTATAGAATAAATTAAATTTC
>NZ_JAQESL010000026.1:0-36345 GCF_027697525.1 Coprococcus sp. AM97-35
AATCAGATTTTTATTGTGTTTTTAAAAATAAAAAGATTCCCTTTTTCGGTAAGCTCCAGTCCTTTTCTTGTCCTGCGAAATACGCAGTATCCCAATTCCTTTTCCAGATTCCGGATCTGCTGGGACAGAGCAGGCTGCGAAACAAAGAGATACTCTGCCGCGCGGGAAATGCTGTTGCATTTTGCGATTTCTACGATATAAGTTAATTGTTGTATGTTCATTCAACGCCTCTGTTTTATTTTTCGGTATATAAAAATCCCCCCATACGGGACATTTCTGTTTTCTTGACCTGTATGAGGGTATCCTATTACTATTTTTTAGCAGGAGTGCGTCCTGCAAGCCATCCTCTGACAGTTTCAATATTTACTTTTATAATTTCAGAAATATCCTCAACACTCATTTTCCTGTCAGCGAGAGAATATGCTACATCTTTCTTCTCGTCCATTCTTGCTTCATCATCCATAATAATTCGAAGAACATACTCACAGGCTTTCCTGTCTTTAAAAACATTCCGCGCAAGGATATCGCTCATCACAGTCAGATTTTTATCGTCTCTTTGTATCTTTCCTTATGCTTTAAGAGCGATTCATCTTTAGTCATCGGTAATTATCACCTCCTACTTTTCTGTACCCATCACTCCAAAATCATTTTACAAGAATCCACGAAAACAATCAATATACTTAGAGTATAAAATCTATACTGTGATTTTCTGAATCTTTGCTTTCTTTGTAAAGTGTCACTATAAACAAAAAGGAGTATGAAAGCCTCTCTCCCAGCTTTCATACTCCCTTTAATTTCTCTATCGATTTTACCAGCTTATACTGCCTCATTCATCGATGCCAGCTTTGCTGCCTGGTCTGCTGCGATCAGGCTGTCAATGATTTCATCCAGATCTCCGTTCATAATGCTGTCCAGCTTATGAAGCGTAAGCTTGATTCTGTGATCGGTCACACGTCCCTGTGGGAAGTTGTAAGTACGGATCTTCTCAGAACGGTCTCCGGTACCGATCTGGCTTCTTCTTGCCTCAGCCTCTGCAGACTGCTTCTTCTCCAGTTCCAGTTCATATAACTTGGAACGCAGAAGACGGAATGCCTTTTCCTTGTTCTGCAGCTGTGATTTTTCAGTCTGGCTGTAGATCACGATTCCTGTCGGATAATGAGTCAGTCGTACAGCAGAGTCTGTGGTATTGACACACTGACCACCGTTACCAGATGCACGCATAACATCGATACGAATATCTTTTTCATCGATCACAACGTCAACTTCTTCTGCTTCCGGCATCACTGCTACGGTAATGGTTGAAGTATGGATACGTCCGCCGCTTTCTGTCTCCGGCACACGCTGTACACGATGTACACCACTTTCATACTTCATACGGGAATATGCTCCCTGTCCTGTGATCATAAATACAACTTCCTTGAATCCGCCGATTCCGTTTTCATTGAGGGAGATCATCTCTGTCTTCCAGCGTCTGCTGTCTGCATAATGTACATACATACGGTAGATCTCAGCCGCAAAAAGGGCAGCTTCATCTCCACCTGCACCTGCACGGATCTCCACGATAACGTTCTTGTCATCGTTCGGGTCTTTTGGAAGAAGAAGGATCTTGAGCTCCTGTTCCAGCTCTTCGACTCTCTTCTTAGACTCACTGAGTTCTTCTTTTGCCAGCTCTTTCATCTCTTCATCGGATTCTTCCTCCAGAAGAGAAAGACTGTCTTCAATGTTCTGTTTACAATTTTTATATTCTTTATATGCCTCAACAATCGGGGTCAGATCATTCTGTTCTTTCATCAGCTTGCGGAAACGTGACTGGTCATTCACCACGTCCGGTTCCTGAAGCTCACCCATAATCTCCTCATAACGAATGAGCAGATCTTCTAATTTATCAAACATTTCTTTTCCTCCTGTTATTTGCTATGCCTATTGTACACGCCACATACCACACGGTCAAGACCTGCCAGATCCTTTTGCGTTGAAACCTGTTCAAATCCAGTCTCTTTCAGCAATTTTTCCACATCTGCACTCTGGTCATATCCAATCTCCATCACAAGCCAGCCGCCGTCTGTCAGATATTCCGGAACCTTTTCTGCCAGGATCCGGTAAAAATAAAGACCGTCCTCTTTTCCGTCCAATGCCTCATACGGGTCATGAAGACGTACCTCTGCTTCCAGCTCTTCGATCACTTTTGTCGGGATATAAGGTGGATTCGATGTGATCATGTCAAATGTTCCTGTAATATTTTCAAACATATCAGTCTGGATCCACTTACCGCTCACTCCCAGCTTTTTGGCATTTTTTTCAGCCACTTTCAGAGCTTCTTCTGAAATATCTGCACCTTCTATGACAATCTGCGGATTTCTCAGTTTCAGGCTGATTGGGATACAGCCTGAACCGGTACACATATCCAGCACTTTTACCGGATTTTCCTTTTTCATAAGAAGCAGTCTTTTTTCTGCTTCCTCTACAAGAATCTCAGTATCCTGTCTTGGCACAAGTACATGTTCATTGACTGCAAATTCATATCCCATAAATTCCTGAACCCCGGTCAGATGCTGCACCGGAATCCGGGTTTTTCTGCAGCTTACCAGCTCAAAGAACCGGTCTTCTTCATTTTTCGGCATTCTTTCAAAACCATCCACATAATATCTGGTCCTTGTCATGCCGGTCACATGCTCCAGCAGGATCCAGGAATCACTTTCCGGCTCCGGAATCCCCGCCGCTTTCAATTCACCTGTGGCTTTCTGATATGCTTCCTGATAGGTCACAGCTTTTACTCCTCTTCCTTATATCCGAAATTTTCTCT
Source organism: Coprococcus sp. AM97-35 (assembly GCF_027697525.1). Lineage (NCBI taxonomy): Bacteria > Bacillati > Bacillota > Clostridia > Lachnospirales > Lachnospiraceae > Coprococcus > Coprococcus sp. AM97-35. The sequence continues at coordinate 2,804 of NZ_JAQESL010000026.1, forward strand.
CAAATACGCTTTCCAGTCAAACACCGCTTCTACAGCCGCAATCCCGACCTCGATCATCTCATCGTCCGGTTCCTTTGTCGTAAGCCCCTGCAGCCAAAGTCCCGGCTTACTTAAGATACACACGACCGGATTCTCACTGCTTCCTGCCCATTTGATCAACTCATAAGAAATACCAGCAATCACCGGAAGAAGTGCAATTCTCACAATCACTCTCATCAGCGGAGATTCTACCCTTACAAAAAATAAGAGAACGATTCCCACGATCATGACAAACAGCATGAAGCTGGTTCCACATCTTTTGTGTTCTTTAGAGCTCTTTCTAACATTTTCAACAGTCAGTGGAAGTCCATGTTCAATACAGTTGATACACTTATGCTCCGCGCCATGATAGCGATACAAACGCTTAATATCGTTCATTACCGAAATTCCGCCCACATAGGCAACAAAAATCGCAATGCGGATGATTCCCTCAATGATAATCCGAACTGTATAGGAAGAAATCCATTTCTTCAGCAGATCTGACAAAAAATACGGAAGTACCATAAAAATACCGATTGCAAGTGCAAAAGATACAACCATCGTCAGCGTCATCAAAAGCTTTTCCGTACGCTCCTGCTTCTTTTCTTCGACTTCGGTCATCTCTTTTTCTTCCTCTTCCTCATAGAAGCTTGCTGACCAGGTCAAAGTCTTCATCCCCAGCACCAGAGAATCAACAAAATTAAAGATTCCTCTGACAAAAGGTAGCTTCGTAAGTGCCGTATATTTTCCAACTACACTTTTATATGTATCTGTTGTAACTTCTATCTCTCCGTCAGGCTTTCTCACCGCAACCGCATAACGTTCTTTATTCTTCATCATCACGCCTTCGATGACAGCCTGACCACCAATATTCGAAGATTTCATATTCTGTTATGTCCTTTTTAATTCATCGTATACACAAAATAGGCTGAGATTTCACAATCCCAGCCTGTTGAATTCTCTTATTACTGAATTCCGTATTTCTTGTTAAACTTGTCAACACGACCTCTGGCCTGAGTTGCTTTCTGCTGTCCTGTGTAGAACGGATGACATTTAGAGCAGATTTCTACGTGGATTTCTTTGCTTGTAGAACCTGTTACGAATGTATTCCCACAGTTGCAAGTTACAGTTGCCTGATAGTAATCTGGATGGATTCCTTCTTTCATGATTTTCACCTCTTCTTGTTTTATTCGTTTTACGCGCTTTCACGCGGCTAATATCTTTAAACAGCTATGTTAGCATAACATAGTTTTTTTCTAAATGCAAGTAATTTTCTAAATAAACTTTGTTTTTTTGACCATTTGGACAAATTCTACGTTATTTTTCGTGCGGTCAAACATATTCAGAATGCTGTCTACCGCTTCATCTGACTTCATTCCGTTTAATGCACGGCGCATAATATCCACTGCTTCCTGCTCCTCTTTCGTAAGAAGCAGATCCTCTCTTCTTGTTCCGGATTTCGGGATATCGATTGCAGGAAAGATTCTCTTTTCAGAAAGCTTCCGGTCAAGCACCAGTTCCATATTACCGGTTCCCTTAAATTCTTCGTAGATGACATCATCCATCTTACTTCCGGTATCTACAAGTGCGGTTGCGAGGATAGTAAGGCTTCCGCCCTCACGCATATTTCTCGCTGCACCAAAGAAACGTTTCGGCATATGAAGTGCTGCCGGATCAAGACCACCGGACAGGGTTCGTCCGCTCGGTGGAACAACCAGGTTGTATGCTCTTGCCAGACGGGTAATGCTGTCCAAAAGGATCACAACGTCCTTTTTGTGCTCAACCAGACGTTTTGCACGCTCGATCACCATCTCTGACACACGTTTATGATGCTCCGGAAGCTCATCAAAGGTCGAATAAATAACTTCCACATTATCCCCTTCAATGGCTTCTTTGATGTCGGTTACTTCTTCCGGACGTTCATCGATCAGAAGGATCAGAAGATGGATCTCCGGATTATTCTTCCTCATAGAAAGCGCCACCTGCTTCAACAGGGTTGTCTTACCTGCTTTCGGCGGTGATACGATCATGCCTCGCTGTCCCTTACCGATTGGAGAGATCAGATCCATAACACGCATTGCAGTGCTGCTCTTTCCCGCTTCCAGTCTGAGACGTTCATTTGGGAAAATCGGTGTCATATTTTCAAAGTTCATTCTGCGTCCTGCTTCTGCCGGAGACATTCCATTGATCTTGGTCAGATACAGAAGCGCACTGAATTTTTCAGACTGTGTCTTTACTCTTGTATTTCCTGTCAGGATATCCCCTGTCTTCAGGCTGAATCTGCGGATCTGCGATGGTGATACATATACATCTTCCTCGCCCGGCAGATAGTTCTGGGAACGGATAAATCCGTATCCATCCATGACTTCCAGAATTCCATTCACCGTACGTCCACTGTCGAGCTGTTCAATATCTGCGGTTCCGGCTTTTTCGGATTTTACTTCCTCCTTCGCCTCTTTTATTGAAACTTTGTCATCTTCTTCCAGCATAAGATCGATCAGATCTGCTTTTTTCATCGTTGAAATTCCGCGAAGTCCGCGCGTTTTTGCCACCTCTTTTAATGTAGAAAGAGGCAGGGACTCATATTTTTCTCTCGTCATATGTTCTATATTCCTCCTTTATTCCAATTACTTTTCTTATCCAAAAAAATATTAAACTTTTAACATTGGGAAATCTTGTCTGAACTGACTAATCTGCTTTTGATAAACCCAAGTATACAACATTTTGCACAAAATGGAAAGAAGTTTTTTGATTTGCTTTCATATCAGAAGAATGTTATCATAAAAGAGCAGCAAAACTGTAATCAAAGGAGGACGTATGAAAATGTCAGCAATTGAGCAAGCACTTGAAATGCATGAAAAATGGAATGGAAAAATTGAAACTACTGCAAAGTCACACGTAAACTCTCGTGAAGACCTCGCAATCGCATATACACCAGGCGTTGCCGAGCCATGCAAGGTCATTGCAAAGGACCCGGATGCAGCCTACAAATACACGATGAAAGCCAACACAATCGCTGTAGTATCCGACGGTAGTGCCGTTCTCGGACTTGGTAACATCGGAGCCAAAGCCGCCATGCCTGTTATGGAAGGAAAAGCAGTTCTTTTTAAAGAATTCGGCGGAGTCAACGCTGTTCCAATCTGCCTGGATACCCAGGATACAGAAGAAATTATTAAGACCGTTGTCAATATTGCACCTGCTTTCGGTGGAATCAACCTGGAAGATATCTCTGCCCCACGCTGTTTTGAGATTGAGAGCCGTTTAAAAGAACTTCTTGATATCCCTGTATTCCACGATGACCAGCACGGAACCGCCATCGTCGTTCTGGCAGGCATCATCAACGCCCTGAAAGTAACCGGCAAGAAAAAAGAAGACTGTAAGATCGTTGTGAATGGTGCCGGAAGTGCCGGAGTTGCAATCACAAAGCTTCTTCTCACCTACGGTTTCCCGAAGATCACCATGTGTGATATCAATGGAATCATCTCAGCTGATTCACCGAATCTGAACTGGATGCAGAAAGAGATGACCAAAGTGACCAATCTCGACCATGAGACCGGTACACTTGCTGATGCACTCAAGGATGCTGATATTTTCGTCGGTGTATCTGCCCCGAACATTGTTTCCCAGGAAATGGTTGCTTCTATGAATAAGGATGCGATCCTTTTCGCAATGGCAAACCCGGTACCGGAGATCATGCCGGATCTTGCAAAAGCTGCAGGCGCAAAAGTTGTCGGAACCGGACGTTCTGACTTCCCAAACCAGGTCAACAACGTTGTCGCTTTCCCTGGTATCTTTAAAGGTGCATTAGAGGGACGTGCACCACAGATCACCGAAGAGATGAAGCTTGCCACAGCAAAAGCAATCGCTGGACTTGTTCCGGATGAAGAGCTGAACGAGGACAATATTCTTCCGGAAGCTTTTGACCCTCGCGTATCACAGGTCGTAAGCGAAGCTGTCAAAGCTCTGATTTAATCTTATGAATACAAGAACCTATGATAGCAATCGCCCGCAGGAAATATCCTGCGGGCTTACTTACAAAAAAGGAACTCCTCAGCGCTGGGGAGAACGGCGCTACTATGCACTGGACTACTATCTGAAACAGAATTTCGGTGAAAAACTGTACAAGATTTCTTTAAACGGAGGCTGTTCCTGTCCGAACCGGGACGGAACCTGCGGCACACGCGGTTGTATCTTCTGTAGCGAAGGCGGATCCGGCGATTTTGCCGCTTCTTCTTCTCTTTCTGTTGCCGATCAGCTTGCCTATGGAAAAGGCCTTGTCCGCCCCAAATACAACGGACACAGCTATATCGCCTATTTTCAGGCATATACCAATACCTATGCACCAGCCTGTCATCTGCGCCGGATCTTTACCGAAGCGATTTCTGATCCAGAAGTACGCATTTTATCTATCGCAACGCGTCCGGATTGCCTTTCACCTGAAATCCTTACACTGCTTGCCGAACTAAATGCCATAAAACCGGTCTGGGTAGAGCTTGGACTTCAGACGATCCACGAACGCACTGCCAACTGGATGCGCCGTGGTTATCCACTTTCCGTCTTTGAGCAGGCGGTCTATTCCCTTCACGCGATTGGGGTACAGATCATCACCCACGTAATTTTATTTCTTCCGGGAGAATCTGAAGCAGATATGCTCGCAACCATCCATTATCTGAACGCTCTTCCGATTGACGGAATCAAGCTGCAGCTTCTCCACGTTCTGAAGCATACCGATCTGGCAGATTTTTACAGGCAGGAACCTTTTTATATTCCAGATATGAACTCTTATTTTCATCTGCTCGGAAAATGTATCGCTTCGCTCCGTCCGGATATTGTCATTCACCGTCTGACCGGTGACGGACCAAAATCTCTTCTTATCGCACCGCTCTGGACCGGCAATAAACGGTTAGTACTCAATCAGATGCAGCGCTATTTAAAAGAGCAGAATCTCTGGCAGGGAAAAGAATATACTACATTTTAAGGAGGCAGCCCTATGGCAGAAGCATTTACACTTTATAAACTCATCATTCTATACATGCTGGACAAAGTTGATTTTCCTCTGACCAACTCCCAGATTTCTGAATTTGTCCTGGACAAAGGATATACCGATTATTTCAAACTCCAGCAGGCTCTTTCTGAACTTGCGGACGGTGGTCTCATCCTGAAAGAATCCACTCACAACCGCACTCTTTTCCATCTGACGGAAGATGGGAAAGGGACGATTCATCTTTTCCAGGATAAAATCTCAAAGCCAATCCAGGACGATATTGACCACTTTTTACAGACAAAACAGTATGATCTGAAAAATGAAGTTTCCGTAAAAGCGGATTATATGAAAAATGCAGGAGAGGAATATTCCGTGCGCTGTCAGGTCTTTGAAAATCACGAACCCCTGATCGATCTGACCCTTTCTGTACCGACTGAAAAAGAAGCGGCGGCAATTGCACTCAACTGGCAGAAAAAAAATCAAGTCGTCTATGCGTGGCTGATGTCTCAGTTATTGTGATGGATGTGAATGATACGGTTCGCAAATTAAGGCTGTGATTGGACAATGATACACTTGAATCTCACGACATGAAAACTCTACGTTGTTCTTTGGGCAGATCTCAGCTGCGTTCTTGAAAGCTTGCAAGCCTCATGCCTGCTCCAAAAGAGCTGAATCCCGGGCGCGGACAGAAAACAAATGGATAAGGATTCCATGTTTGTGCTATGGAGATGAGACACAAAAATTGTGGAAGCCCTTGCTGACACAATTTTCGCCTTAAGTGGCTCATCGGAATGGTCAGCACAAAGGAATCTGCTCTATTTGTTTTCTGTCCGCGTCCGACCACAACCTACAAAAAAAGCAGACCGTCCCATATTCCGATCTGCCTAAATAACCACCACAAAACTGATGAATTTCCTTTCTTCTATTTCCTCCATTCCCACCGTAATTTCTCCGTGGTAACGGTTCACAAGCATCTTTGCATTATAAAGTCCCAGTCCATGCTTTTTTCCATCTTCTTTCGTAGAAAATCCTTTTTCAAAGAAATGACTGATCTCGCCAAGTCCTATATTTTCGACCTGATTCTTTATCGTGAAGATAAGCTTATCATTCTGGGAATCAATTTCGATCAGTACCTGATTTTTTTCTTCGGTACAGGCTTCGTATGCATTGTCGATCAGGGTTCCAACAATCTCGATCAGGTGGTGTTCGGAAATGCCGGAAACGATTTCTTTGTTCCACACGCGGATATCGGTCCGGACATATTCCGGCGCACGGACAATTTTACTGTAGATAAATCCTGCCAGGATTTTATCGCTGATCTTCAGAAGGGGGAGATACTTCCTGCTGTCATCTTCTCTGGCAATTTCCGTAATATATTCAGACTGCTTTGCTACCAGTTCTTCATAATTGTCGATGGTCAGATGCATATTCAGGATTGCATTCAGATGATTGTCAAATTCATGCTGTTTGGCACGGATTTCTTTGACCAGTTCTTCCAGCGGAATCAGATAGTTCTGATAAAGCCGCAGTTCATTTTCCTTCTGGCGTATCAGTACATAATTACTTCGCCAGTCCACAATTCCCCAGATCACAACGATCACCATCAGAACAAACATGATAAACACCCGGTAATCGAAGGTACCGCTGATCAGAAAATCCACGATCAGATAGACTGATACCATAAGTGCCATTACGCAGAAAATACGATATAAAAATTTGCGTACCCAATCAGCCATTTAACAGTCCTCCGATCACCGATTTGTAAGTCACACCGATTTCTACCGTATCCGGACAATTTTTAATCCGGATGATCCGGTTGACGGTATCGTAATATTCAACTTCATTTTTATTGACCGCATACATCCGATGGCACTGCGCAAACATCCCTTTTGGCATCTTAAGCAGCATCTGTCTGAGAGTCACATAAGGGACATCCCAGTTTTCCGTCACAAGATGCAGTCTTGTTCCTCTCGGTATCGCTTCCAGATAACGGATATCCTCGCATTTCAGCTGATAATTGATCCCGTCTTTTTTCACAACGATCACCGGTGGTTTCTCCCTGCTCTCTTTTTCCAGCACCTTCTGAACAACCTCTTCCACCTGCTCCCTGCGAAATGGCTTCATAATGTACTGGTAACAGTGCAGCTCCCGGTAAGCCTGCATTTCCATATTGCCAATGGCAGTCACCATCACGATTGGGGTAAAAGTATATTCAAACCTCTCCCGTATCTCTCTTGCGAACAAAATCCCACCGATATCCTCCCGGTCCTCGCCGCTTAGATTTACATCCAAAAGGAAAAGACCATACCGGATTTCCTGATCCAGCAGGTCTTTTGCTTCTTTCAGGGAAGATGCCTTGTGGACACGGATATCATCTGAATATGTGGTAAGAATCTCTGACAATGCCTGCAGCGAAGTCAGTTCATCTTCCAGGATCAATACATCCGTCATCTATTTGTCACCTTTCCTCTCTCTTTTTTTAATCTAATCTTCCTTAATCACTTCTTTAGCGCTCTTTACAAGCCCCGCAAGTGACTGCAGTTCTGACGGAATGATGATTTTCGTTGCCTTGCCGTCTGCAGCCTTTTCAAATGCCTCCAGACTCTTGATCGTAAGCACTGCCTGGTCTGCACCCGCTTCACGGATGAAACGGATACCGTCTGCATTTGCCTGCTGTACTTTAAGGATGGCTTCCGCTTCACCTTCAGCCTCTTTGATCCTCTTTTCTTTTTCTGCTTCTGCCTGGAGGATCGCTGCCTGTTTTTCAGCTTCCGCTTTCAGGATCACAGATTCTTTTTCACCTTCTGCAACAAGGACAGTAGATTTCTTTTCACCTTCTGCACGGAGAATAGCTTCACGTCTTTCACGTTCTGCTTTCATCTGTTTCTCCATTGCATCCTGGATTGCTGCCGGAGGAATGATATTTTTCAGTTCCACACGATTAACTTTGATTCCCCATGGATCCGTTGCCACATCCAGAGATGCGCGCATCTTCGTATTGATCGTCTCTCTTGATGTCAGTGTCTGGTCAAGTTCCAGATCACCGATAATGTTACGAAGGGTGGTCGCTGTCAGATTCTCGATTGCCATGATCGGGTTCGCTACTCCATAGCAGAACATCTTCGGATCTGTAATCTGGTAGAATACAACGGTATCGATCCGCATGGTTACGTTATCCTTTGTGATAACCGGCTGCGGTGCAAAATCAACTACCTGCTCTTTTAAGTCTACTCTTCTTGCCACACGTTCAATGATCGGCAGTTTAAAATGAAGTCCTACACTCCATGTTGCCTGATATGCACCAAGACGTTCGATAACCAGTGCCTTTGCCTGCGGCACGATCTTAATGCAGGAAGTCAGAAGCAGTAATGCGATCACAATAATAATTACTAAAATAATAAGTCCCGTCATCTTTTAGTCCTCCTCATATTTTTTTACAATTAACTTTACTCCGGATATATTAACCACCTTCGCCAGTGTTCCGGGGTCCAGGATCACGTCATCCTGTTCGGATCTTACCGTCCACTCTGTACCATTTACCACCGCCATACCAGTCTGCCCGATGTTATCTACTTTCTGGCTGATCCGGATCGTCTTTCCGATGATTCCTTCATAGTTCGTCTTCAGACGGCGGGTGTTGATAAAACGCATTGCAAATGGTCTTGTAAATACAAGCAGTAAAATTGTCACAATAAAAAATGCAACCACCTGTCCGGCAAACGGTACATCCAGAATATTCAGGATCAGTGCTGCCAGCGCACCTCCTGCTCCCCAGATCGTTGTAAGTCCCACCGTTATGATCTCGATCACCAGAAGTACTACCAGAAGAACCAGCCATGCAACAGTTATATAGCTGTCCTGAACTGCTCCCATATTCTTCACTCCTTTCTGCTTACAGATATGGTAGCAGAGTGTCTGTGTCAAATCAATCCCTTCTGCGTGAATGCAGTGATTTCCTGTGCGAATAGGTTACGCTTCATCCTTAATCCGCTTCATATGCGCTTTGATCGTTTGTTCGTAGCCGTTATCGCTCGCTTCATAGAATACGGCATCTTTGATCTCATCCGGCAGATACTGCTGTTTTACATAATGATTCGGATAATCATGTGCGTATTTGTAACCAATTCCATGCCCCAGCTTTGCAGAACCTTTATAATGTGCATCCTGCAAATGCACTGGAACAGTCGTTTTATATTTTTTCACATTGTCCATCGCAGCAAAGACAGCATTACATGCTGAATTACTCTTCGGTGCTGTTGCCACATAAAGAACTGCCTGTGATAAAATGATCTGTGCCTCCGGCATTCCGATCCGCTCCACTGCCTGTGCTGCACTGACTGCAACATTCAGTGCCATCGGATCCGCATTTCCCACATCTTCCGATGCACAGATCATGATCCTGCGGGCAATAAACTTAATGTCCTCTCCGGCATACAGCATCTTTGCCAGATAGTATACTGCTGCATCCGGATCGGAACCGCGCATACTTTTAATAAATGCGGATATGGTATCATAATGATTATCTCCTGTCTTATCATATCGCACAACCCGCTTCTGTATACATTCAGATGCAACATCCAACGTGATATGGATCATTCCATCCTCACTTCTTGGGGTGGTGAGAACACCCAATTCCACCGCATTAAGCGCAGATCTGGCATCTCCGCCGGCAAGGTCTGCCAGGAAATGCAGGGCGTTCTCCTCGATCACCGCATGATAACTTCCCATTCCTTTTTTCTCATCCTGCACCGCTCTCAGAATCAGGGTCTCTACTTCTTCCTGTGAAAGCGGACGGAGTTCAAATACACTGGATCTGGAAAGAAGCGCACCATTCACCTCAAAGTAAGGATTTTCTGTTGTCGCACCGATCAGAATGATTGTGCCGTCCTCCACAAACGGGAGCAGATAATCCTGCTGTCCTTTATTAAACCGGTGAATCTCATCGATGAAAAGGATTGTCCTTTTCTGGTACATCCCTTTCAGTTCTTTCGCCTTATTCACCACTTCTTCCATATCCTTCTTCCCGGCAACCGTAGCATTAATCTGGGTAAATTCTGCACTTGTAGTATTGGCGATCACCTTTGCAAGCGTAGTCTTTCCGGTTCCCGGAGGTCCGTAAAAAATAACAGAACTCAGTTTATCCGCCTTGATCGCACGGTATAAAAGCTTGTCCTTTCCGATAATGTGCTGCTGTCCAACCACTTCATCCAGAGTCGTCGGACGCAGTCTGGAGGCAAGGGGCGATTCTTTCTCCTTTGTCGTCTCCCGCATATAATCAAATAAATCCATCAAAACCTCTCCTTTAATCCAGCAGCAATTCATCGACTGTCACAAATTCATATCCCTTCGCCTGCATGATATCGATAATGCGAAGTGCCGCCTTTACTGAAGACAGATAACAGTCATGTAATAAAATAATATCATTTTCCTCCGTTTCCGTCACTACTTTATTGACAATTTCTGTCTCATTATCCGTATTCCAGTCAAGCGGATCCACATTCCATAGCACCGCAATCATGCCGGTATTCTCTTCCATCTCCTTCTTCCAGGCTCCATAGGGCGGTCGCATATATTCCGTCTTTTTTCCGGTAATTTCTTCAATCGCGGTATTGGTCTTTTCGAGTTCGCACTCTGTCATTTCCTGAGACATTTTTGTGAGATCTACATGACTGTAAGTATGATTTCCAATAATATGCCCTTCTTCAGCCTCTCTGCTCACAACTTTCGGATATTTTACTACATTTTCCCCGATCACAAAAAAAGTAACCTTCACATTCCGCCCGGCAAGCCCGTCAAGGAGCACTGGCGTACTGGAAGGATGTGGGCCATCATCAAATGTGAGGGCGATCTTGGGCTTTTCCTGATACTGCTCGTTTGTTCCACCTGCCTCATAGGATGCTTCTACCGTTTCATCATTCATTCTTATCAGTTTGATCTTTCCGTTATCAATCACTCCCCAGGTAAACAGAAGCCATGTAAAGCATAAAAAACTGATTGTTCCATAAAGCAGTCGGTACCACATACGGATATCCCTCTTTTCCCATTCTCTTTTTACTATATGCGGGAGATTCTTTACCTATGTACTCGCATTTATTCTTTCTTTCCTCCGGTACTCTTGCATTAAAAAAATCTATACAGAACACCAATCTCTTCCTGTTTTCTATACTCAGATCAAAAAAGGGGATATCAACCAGCTTCTGCTGACTCATATCCCCTGAATGATCTACATTGCTTTTTTATAAAGTTCAATGATATCCCTGATCGTAGACTGTCTCGGATTTGCCATGATATTTCCGCTCTTCATGGCATCAGCAGCCATCAGTTCAATCTTATCTTCCGTTACACCAACATCGGCAAGATGCTGCGGAATACCAAGATCACGAAGCAGATCTCTCGCTTCATCTACCAACATTTCCGGAACAAAATCGATCACCGGGTCTTTTTCTTTGCTGATATAATTGTAGATCTTCTCATAACGTCCATGATCTGCAAGTGCATTATATTCCACAATCGTTGGAAGAAGAATCGCATTTGCCACACCGTGTGCCACATGGAAATAGGCGCTTACCGGATGGCTCATAGCATGGATATTTCCAAGTCTTGCCCATGCAAATGCGATACCTGCGAACATGCTTCCGGAGAGCATGGCTGCCGCCGCCTCTTCGTCCTGACGGTTTGCTACGAATCTGCGCAGATTTGCACCGATCAGTTCCATTGCCTTTTCTGCCATTGCATCAGAAAATGGAGATGCATCTCTTGAAGTGTAAGCCTCCCATGCATGGATCAGTGCATCTACGCCACATGCTGCGGCTACCGATGCCGGAGAAGTCATAACAAGCTCCGGATCCAGAAGTGCATAGCTTGGGATCAGCTCATAGCTGAACACAGTCAGCTTATAATTTCTTGCTTCATCGGTAATAACAGAAAATGCCGTCACTTCACTTCCTGTACCTGCAGTTGTCGGGATCGCAATGATCGGAACGATCGGTCCCGGTACCTTGTGTGCACCTTCATAATCTCCGATCTCTCCGCCGTATTTTGCAAGAACACCAACTGCCTTTGCCACATCCATCGGACTTCCGCCACCGAAAGCTACAATACTGGTTGCTCCTGCTTTTTTGTATGCTTCTGTTGCTTTATCTACCGTTGCAACAGATGGATTTGCTTCTACATCAGTAAATACTTCCACTTCGATACCGGAAGCCTTCACGATCTCTTCGACTTTCTCGACCATTCCGATCTTCTTCAAAACCGGTCCGGAGATCAGAAGCATCTTCTTGGAACCACTTTTTTCAAGAAGCTCCGGAAGTCTTTTTAAACTGCCTTTTCCAAAAATAATATCCTGTGGTACATTGAATGTAAAATCTTTCATCATCTACTACTCCTTTTAAATAAGAATGTGCCTCGGCACATTCTCGCGCCGAGCGCGTTGCTGAGTGCCAGTGGCGCTCGTTAAGCAACGACCGAAGCGGAGCGTAGACCGCTCGCGACATCCTCCATCTTCGTGCGAGTGCGCCTCTCCGGCACGCAGTGCCTTTTTTTCATAGGAAGTTCCTTCGGAATTTCCTATAAAAAAAGACGAGACCGCACCTTAGCAGTCTCGCCCTTGAGTTTCTACTTACACAGCATATACCCTCTGTCATTTTCTTGTCAAGAGGATTTTCTGTTTTTATTTCTTCTTTTTCTTTCCATTCTTCTTTGTCGGCTTTTTCACGCTATAGCCAAATGTTCCGAGCAACTTACCCAGACTATAATACTGTCCGTGCACATATACGATCGGATCGGTCTTTTCCAATGCAAATCGCCCTTTCTGATCCATATAGGCATCATCTACATGAACCGCTTTTACCTCGGCAAGGAAAATATGATGCGACCCCGGCGTTTCTTTTTTGACCACCTTACACTCGATGTTGACCGGACTCTCCGCAATCAGTGGCGCACTCACATATTCTGCCTTTTCCGGTGTCAGATGCAGCTCTTTGAATTTGTCCATATCTTTTCCCGAACGCACACCGCAATAATCCGTTGCATACGCAAGTTTTTCCGTCGTCAGATTGATTACAAATTCTCCGGTCTCATCGATCATGTGATAAGAATACCGCTCTGGTCTCACGGAAATCGAAACCATCGGCGGGTTTGTGCAGACCGTTCCCGCCCACGCCACGGTAATGATATTCGGATTGCCTTCTTTATCTGCCACACTGACCATAACTGCAGGCAGTGGATACAGCATATTTCCCGGCTTCCAGATCTGTTTTGCCATAAGTCATCTCTCCTATAGAGTCATCTGTTTTTATTTTTGCTGCAGGTAAGTTACCAGAACAGGGATCATCTGTTTCTTTCTTGATACTACACCTTTCAGGAGAATTTTTTCCGTATCTCCCGGCAGTTCAAACGCTTCAAGAACCTGTTCCTTTGCATTTTCACCACAGCAAAGGAGTTCTGTAGACTCTTCCAGAATATTAGTCATCATCAGATACAACATATGCAGTCCCTGAGTCTTTCTCGCCTCTTCCAGATATGGGATCAGACGTCCTTTCACCTCATCCAGTTCATCCTGATTCATGGATGTGATCTGTCCGACTCCAAACATGATATCTTTTACATTGAACACCTTAAAGTCCTGGAAACAGATCTCTTCTACGGATTTGCCACGCAGATTGCTTCCCGCATTGAACATCTCTTTTGCATGTTCTTCCATATCAATCCCGGCAATCCGCGCCAGTGCCTCTGCTGCCGCCTGATCAACCATCGTACAGGTTGGTGAACGGAACAGTAACGTATCCGAAATAATTGCAGAGCACAGAAGTCCCGCCATCTGTGGCTCTACCTCTACACCACTTTCCTGATACATCTGGTAAATGATCGTAGCGGTACATCCAACCGGCTGATTCCGGAAATATACCGGTCCGATTGTCTCCAGACCGCCCAGTCTGTGATGATCAATGATCTCCTGCACCTCTGCCTCTTCAATTCCATTCACAGCCTGTGATTTTTCATTATGATCCACAAGAATCACCTGTTTTTTACGGGATGTCATAAGTCTTCGTCTGGAGAGGAAACCACAGAACTTTCCTTTATTATCCAGAATTGGAAAATCTCTGTACTTCGTCTTTGACATAACTTCTTTCACATGTTCCACATAATCATTCAAATGAAAAATCTCCAGATTATCACGGCTCATAAAATACTTGACCGGAATACTCTGGTTGATCAGCCTTGCAGCAGTAAAAGTATCATGTGGTGTCTGAATAATCACGATATCTCTCTCCTCTGCCATCTTCTTGATCGTCTTGGAAATATTGGCTCCCTGGCAGATGACCAGACAGCTTGCATCCATCTCGATCGCGCACAGCTGTGACTCATAACGGTTTCCAAGAATGACAAGATCATCCTTCTCAATAAAATTCTCCATCAGATCCGGACTGGATGCGGCAATGACAACTTTTCCATTCAGGAAATAGCCATGCTCATTCCCGGAGATCAGTGTTCCGTCCAGTGTTTTGACGATATTGCGGTACTGGGTTCTCGCTGTTGCAAGGATATTATTATCGTACACTTCCATATATGACGTAGCAATATCTCCGATAGTGATCAGCCCTTCCAGCTTCTCACCTCTTGTTACCGGCAGTGTCTTAATATTCTCATCTTTCATTCTTGCCCATGCGTCTTTAATGGACATGTGACCAGATACGCCCTCAATATGACGGATATCCATATCTTTTACCTGAAGGTGTACATTGTCCAGAAGAGACGGCACACTTACCTGGAATTTATCCAGAACATATGCTGTCTCACCATTTACCTCTCCCGCTCTTTTCGCTATGTATTTTTCTCCTGTGATTTTATTTTTCAGATTTGCATATGCAATTGCCGAACAAATAGAATCTGTATCTGGATTTTTATGTCCGATCACATATACTTTCTTTGGTTTTTTCTGATCCATTTTATATTACTCCATTACTATCTCTTGTTCCTTTACTTTTCAGAATGCCATTTTTTTTACTGTTCGTCAACCCTTGTTCGGATAAAAGACCATTACACTAAATTTTAAACAATATCTCTACCAGTGCCTTCGGTCTGCCACCCGCTGCCGCTGTCTTCTTTGCATACACTTTTCCATAACCGGCTTCCATGATCTTATTCATGATCCGGCGCGCACTTCTGACCGTAATTCCCAGACACTCCGCCAACTGATGTGCATCGAAAATATAACTTTTTCTTACATCTGCAATGGCAATGATCTTCAGAATTGACGTTGTGCTGAGCCCGGTTTTTTCTGAAATTTCCTGTAGCTTCGGATCGGAAGAAATGAGCTGATATTCCAGCTGGATCTCCTTTCCAAGCGGTCCGTGCTGTGTCTGACCGGCATCAATCCAGAAAATCTCCTGCTTTGCATTTTTCAGGGAAAAATCCAGTGCACGTCTTGCGTTCATTTCCGCCTCATTCATCGTGCCTCCGGTTCCGATCCCTACATTCAGGCTGATTTTATTCTCCTCCTGCACTTTTTTTTGCAGATTCAGAAGCTTCCGCTGGTTAAATTCTTCTTGTACAGCCCCGGAATTGGAAAATACAATATATTCTCTTCTTCCTGATGCAAAAATTGCACCTTGAATCCCTTCTGTATATTTGATGATTTCTTTTTCAATATCTGCTTTTGCAAGCATACTTGAATAATAATTCTCTTCTCTGCTCTTATAATCCGTCAGCTGAAAAATCTCAACTGCTGCCTGCGCATATTCTGCTTCCTGAAGCGCACATTCATTTTTTAATTTCTCCAGTGCCACTCTCACTTTTGCCCTGGTCGGAGGCAGATAAATTGCATGGTATCCCTTTTCCTGCAGTATCTTATACACCCACCGAAGAGAAGTCAGTGCCACATTGACCTTTCCTTCATCCAGAAGCTTCATGTGCCACTCCACATACTGTTCTTCTTCCACTCCTGCCTGAAACGGACAGGAATAAATGTTTCTTGCCAGGATGTCAAATGCATCCAGCAAATCCTCAATGACCTGTTTTTCTACAATATCAATACTAAATGCATCCAGTTCAATATTACTTTTCTGCATCTGCAGAAATGCTCCCGCAATGCTGACTACCGATTTTTCCACCGACACATGTGGCCTGGTGAAATGATAGTTTCTCCCCACAAAACTTTCGATCGCACAACCCGTAAACAGTACCGCATCACACTCCTGTTCACATTCCTCAATCAGCCGGTCACTTCGGTTAACCTGTTCCTCTTCATAAGAAGCTACTTCTACTGAACTGTCGATTTCTTTTATACTCTTCTTAACAACCTCACAAGATGATTTTGATCCGATAACTCCAACTTTCACAAATTTGTCCCCCGTATTGCGATCTTCTATCCAGAGAACCTGCCGTTGGCAGCTTCTCTCTCTATATCTGAATAATTGCTTTAAAAAAGGAACCCCTTAAACGGGATTCCTTTTTATTATAACTCAGAGCCATCAAAAACCACAAGCTTAGAATGCTCTTTTTTTAATTCCAGATAACTTTCTTTTGTCAGCGTCGGTTTGAAATTGTCAAGAATCTGTTTTGCCTTTTTTGCGTTATCATAAAGAAGATCAATGATCGTAAGCGCCATCATCTTTGCCGGAACGATATAAGCAAGTTCCGGGTCCGCAAGACGGTAATCCTTGGAGTGAAGTCCTCCGGTTATTCCCTCTGTCCAGATGTGCATACACGGCATGATCTGAGAAAGATCCCCCAGATCTGTAGAACCTGCTGTCTCATAAAGCTCTACAAATGAATCTTTTTCCGCCCCTGTATATTCGATCATATTTTCTTTATATAATGCTGAAAGCTCACGGTTGGTATTCATCGGAAGATATCCGATCTTATCGTCAATCTCGACTTTTCCTCCGATTGCAAGTGCTCCGGCTTTTAACGCACGGTTCACTTTTTTACTGGCATCCAGCATTCCATCAATTGTGAAAGCACGTACCATGATCTGCATCTTCACAACAGCAGGAACTACATTTACCAGATCTCCGCCTTCTGTAATGATTGCACTTACACGAACCTTTTCTTTCTCCTGAAAAGTCTCACGGAGTGCATGAATGTTGTTCAGTGCCAACTCTGCCATATTTAACGCATTGATTCCTTCATGTGGTGCGAAACCTGCATGCGCAGCTTCTCCGATAAATGTTACCGTCTTTGTCACAAATCCGTTGCAGTCGGTATCAATCGTGCAATGCCTGCCATTTCCAATTTCCATCATGTGACACTGCAATGCCATATCCACATCATCAAAGCCACCACGTTTTAAATATTCCTGCTTGCCGCCGTAAAAACTAATCTTATTTTCACGGATCAGACTGTCGCGATAATCATAATCTACGCATTCTTCCGCAGGGATCGCAATAAAATCAACCGCTCCACCCAGTTCCTTCATCACTCCGGATCTTAAAAGACCAATCGCACATCCATACAGATCTGCAAGCTGTGCATGATGACCGCAGGCATGAACATTTCCTTCTGGCGTACTGTCCGGATGTTCTTTGCACTGGATACAGTCCAGCTCTCCGATCACGGCAATTCTTGTATTCCCTTTTTTCGGAGTTGAAACCTTACAGCCAGTATATGCAATTTCCGTCTCCGGCTCTTCTCCAATCTCCTGAAATGCCTTTATCATTCTTTCTGTAGTCTTAAATTCTTTGTAGCCAAGTTCAGGCGTTTTATATACATCATCACCAAGCTGAATGATCAGATCTCTGTTCTCGTCAATCGCGTCCAGACATCTCTGCTTCAGTTCTTCTTTTTCCATCTATGTCGTCCATCTCCTATTCTGCACCCATCAGTCTTCTCAGTACTTTTGTCACTTTCCAGGTCTCATCTGTATCAAGCGCTTCTTCTACTGTGTGTACATTGATCATTCCACATCCCAAAATGACGCTCTTATATCCGTGTCCCGCAAGCACATTTGCATCACTTCCGCCACCGATGATCATTTTATTTGCTGTAATTCTTTCTTCTGCCATTGCATTTACAGTATCCTGGATCAATTCACAGTCTTCTTCCAGCGACAGGACCGGGTAAGCCATCTCATGCTTCATCTCATAACAGGCTCCCATTTCCTCTACAGCTTCCTTGCAGCACTGTTCCATATGTGCAACCTCTGCAGCCAGCTTTTCCATACTGTGTGAACGGATCTCTGCGGTAAATGTAACCTCATCTGTTACGATGTTGGTTGCAGATCCACCTTCAATATGTCCGATATTAGAGGTTGTCTCATAATCAATACGTCCGATGTGCATCTTACTGATTGCCTTTGATGCCACAACAATTGCATTGATTCCTTTTTCCGGTTCAATTCCGGCATGCGCTTTCTTTCCTTTGAAAGTAATCTCAATCGCTTCCATTGCCGGTGCTTTGTATGCGAGAGTCTCTGCTCCACCGGTTGCATCTACAACAACCAATTCCTTGCATGGCAGCATAGACATATCCATGTGCTTTGTTCCCATCATACTGATCTCTTCGGAGCAGGTAAATACAAGATAAATATCTCTGTGCGGTACACCGCTTTCAATGATATCTTCTACCGCTTCCATGATTGCTGAAATTCCAGCTTTGTCATCTCCGCCAAGTGTTGTTGTCTTGTCGGTACTGATGATGTTTCCATTGATCACCGGATTTACATTTCTGCAAGGCTCAATCTGATCCATATGTGCTGCAAATCCAAGTGGACGTTCCTTCGTATTTCCTTTTACAAATGCAACGATATTTCTGCCGTTTCCACCATAAGCTTCCCCGGCATGATCTGACTGGAACGGAATGTTCCGCTCTCTCAGCCAGTTTTCTATCCAGTCCGCCATCTCTTTTTCCCCTTTTGACGGGCTGTAGATCTTGATCATCTCAATAAATCTTTCCTGTAATCTTTCTCTCGATAACATCGTTTTTCCTTTCCGGACTTAGTCCTCAAGCTCTTTCTTGTAGATAATCTTTCCTGCGAAAATAGATCCAAATACGGCTACCAGGATAACAACGTATGACGGTGTTCCAGGGAAGAAGGATAAGAATCCGTTTTTCATCAGCCAGTTCATTGCAAATGCAATAACTACTGCAACTACACCAAGCTTCGGTCTTGTGATTGCGAACTGTCCGAATACAGCTCCGTAAAGTGCCGGAAGAAGGAAGTTGAGGGCCTGCTTGAATCCTTCTGGCATCATACCAATAATTGCGTTTCCTGCAATTGCTCCGATTGTCAGAATCACAATATTTACAATGATCGATACAGCAATACCGATGGTTGATACAACAGAACCTTTGTCACTCCCCATTTCAACGCCTGCTGCTTCCTGTGCAACAGAAGAACACGGAACACGCATGTTGGATGTATTTCCTGAAAGGAATGTCAGATAAGTTCCCGGGATTCCAAGAATCGGGAAATAGGAAATCGGTTCTACAATATAAAATGCTCCACTTACACTGATCTGTGCGATTGTACCTGCAATGATTGCGGATACCGGTGGCATACATCCGTACACAACTGAGATAACAAGTGCCGGTCCAAAACATGTAATGATACCTAATAACATGGTGATTTTTCCCCATTTAACAATATCAGGTATATAGACTTTGTTGTAGTATTCTTTATTCATATCTTTATCCTCTCATTCCTATTAAAATACAGTGTTCCAGATGTAACCAATGAGCATGCCTGAGAACATGGAAATTGCAAAGGCCCATTCTCTGAGCCATCCAATATTCTTTTCTTTCGCTAACTTTGTCAGGATCATCATAAGAATGCATCCTACGATTGTTGCGATTGCCGGTGCTCCGCCAAATGCAAACTGATTCTTTTCGTTGAAGAAGTTTCCTGATGCAAGGTTTGCAAATGCACCAAGCATCGCTCCTGCTGAAATGATCGGAACCATTTTGGAATTTCCTTTTGACATCAGATGGTTTACTTTATCCATCTTATCTGTGAAAAGGAGTGTGAAAATCAGCCATCCAAGTGAACCACAGATCATGGTCCATACACCGCAGGCAAATGCAACCGGTGTCAGGTTCTCCAGTGTAGCGCCCATTGCCTGTGCGCCAAATCCGGCTGCCATTGCTTCATAGTTAACGGATCCGATGAAAGAAAGTCTCATCCATGAAACAGGTGCTCCCATTGATACGATCAGAGAGATCATTGTTACCAGGATTACAATAGATGGTCCAATTGAGGAAATGGCACTACTCTTAATTGCCATATTGATCTTTTCCTGTTCAATTCCAATCTCTTTTGCTGCTTTGAGCGACTTCCTGAAAAACAGTACGGACTGAAAAACTACGATTCCTACTGCTATTGCGGCACTCACCCACATCAGAGGGCTGTTTGCCAGTTCCAGATAATTCACGTTTCCCTTCATTTTAAATTCTCCTTTGCCTTTTAGTTTAGGACACTGTCCTTAACATGTCCTTATGTTGGTAATATACAATTTATTTTTTCTTTTGTCAACTTTTTTCATAAATTTTACTATTCAAAATATACACAAATTTTTACCACAATTTTCGTACATAATAACGATTTTTTCTCATTAAGCACAATTTAACCGTCTAACCATCTGGAATCCATACTTTTTATCTATACAAAAATGTGTTATACTAATAAACATATTGAGCATACGTTCAGAAAAATAAACTAACAGAGGTGTTAAGATGGAAAACGAAAAATTACAGGAACAGACAGAAAGCATGGCAGACTACGAAGCACATTTCGATGATGCCAATCCATGGAATGTGGTCGCACGTTATCAGGAAGAAGGAACCAATCTTCACGTAAAAGTAGAAGGAATCGTAAATGGTGGTGTCATCGCCATGGTCGAAGGACTTCGAGGATTCATCCCGGCATCCCGCCTTTCTCTTTCTTATATCGAAGATCTGGAGACTTATCTTCTAAAAGAAATTGATGTCCGCGTGATCGAAGCAAACCAGGCAGAAGGACGCCTGATCTTATCTGCACGTGAGATTTTAAGAGAACAGAAAAAAGCAGAAGATGCAAAAAAACTTGCATCTGTACAGGTTGGAAGTGTTGTAAAAGGTACCGTTGAATCGCTTCAGTCCTACGGTGCTTTTGTACGTCTCGAGAACGGTCTTTCCGGTCTGGTTCACATTTCCCAGATCAGTACCCAAAGAATCAAATCAGCAGACCAGGTACTTCACGTTGGGGACGAAGTAGATGTCAAAGTCATCGGTATCAAAGACGGTAAGATCAGCCTCAGTATCAAGGCTCTTGCCGAAGATGCTGAAAAAGAACAGGAGGAAGAGCTGGAACACGTAGAAATTCCGAAAGTAGAAGCAATCGGAACCAGCCTTGGGGATCTGTTTAAAAATATCAAGCTTTAAAAATTATAATTTAAAAAAGGGAAGCCTGCACTTTCGCAGACTTCCCTTTATCATTGCCTGATAAGTATCACTGACACTTTATGCGAGAATGTACCCCCTGTACATTCTTTTCTATTTCTCCAGTGCTTCCAGATCCTGCATCCAGACTGCCGCACACGCATCGCTCGGCATTCTCCAGTCTCCTCTCGGAGAAAGTGCCACCGTACCGATCTTCGGTCCGTCCGGCAGGCAGGAGCGCTTAAACTGCTGCGCAAAAAATCTTCGGTAAAAGGTCTTCAGCCATTTCATGATCGTCTCGCTGTCATAAGTTCCTTCAAACGCAAGCTTTGCGAGCCGATAGATCTTTGACGGTTCAAAGCCAAATCTCAGAACATAATACAGATAAAAATCATGCAGTTCATACGGACCTACAAGGTCTTCTGTCTTCTGGGCGATCTCGCCATCCTTCGGTGGAAGAAGCTCCGGACTTACCGGTGTGTCAAGAACATCCAGAAGTACCTCTTTCAGCTCCTGATCCTCACATGTATCCGCATAATACTGAACCAGATGGCGTACCAGTGTCTTCGGAACAGATGCATTGACTCCGTACATAGACATATGATCTCCATTATAAGTCGCCCACCCAAGAGCCAGCTCCGACATATCTCCGGTTCCGATGACCATGCCCCATTCCTGGTTAGCAATATCCATCAGCACCTGGGTACGCTCTCTTGCCTGTGAATTCTCATAGGTCACATCATGTACCTCTTCATCATGTCCGATATCACGGAAATGCACATGAACTGCATCCGCGATCGGCACCTCTTTCAAAGTGGCTCCCAGCTTCTTCGACATCAGGCAGGCATTCTGATAGGTTCTGTCTGTCGTACCAAAGCAAGGCATCGTCACTGCAACGATATCCTTGCGGTCTTTTCCTGCCATGTCAAACGCTTTTGCCGTCACAAGCAGTGCCAGCGTTGAATCCAAACCGCCGGAAATTCCAACGACTGCTGTTCTCGAGTGAGTATGCACCAGACGCTTCTTCAGTCCCATTGCCTGGATCATCAGAATCTCCTCACAGCGCTTTTCCCGCTCTGCCATATTCTGTGGAACAAAAGGGGTCTGTGCAAAGCTTCTGGTAAGTGCTGTCTCTTCCACACTTATGTGGAACAGTACTTTTGGAAGATGACGTTCTTCCGTTGTCTGGAAAGTTGTATTTTTTCTCCGTTCACTTAAAAGGCGGAAAATGTCAATCTCACTGACGATCATCTCGTTGGCAAACCGCTTTGCTTCTTTCAGAATCGTCCCGTTCTCTGCAATAATATTGTGTCCACCAAATACCACATCCGTCGTAGACTCTCCGTCCCCGGCATTTGCATAGACATAACCTGCAATCAGTCTTGCAGACTGTCCCTTGATCAGTTCTTCCCGGTAACTATCCTTTCCGATCGTCTCATCACTTGCTGAACAGTTGACCAGGATGACCGCACCTTCTCTTGCCGCCTCAATGCTCGGCGGGACTGGTGACCAGACATCCTCACAGATCTCTGCCGATACGACCAGCTCATCCATCTCTGCCGCCTGATACAGGATCTGCGGCCCAAACAGGATTTCTTCCCCTTCATAAGAAATCACTCTTGCTTTTTTCGGTCCCTGACGGAATTGACGCATCTCATAAAATTCCCCATAATTCGGAAGAAATGTCTTGGTTGTAAAGCCAAGGATCTTTCCGTCATTTAATGCGGCCGCAACATTATAAAGCTCTCCATCAATTGCAAGTGGAAGCCCAACAAATACAAGTGCTTCTGTATGCCTGGTCTCTTCTGCAACTTTTGCAAGTGCTCTGCGCACCTCTTTTAACAGTATATCCTGTGTAAAAAGATCGCTGCAAGTATACCCGGTCAGGCAAAGCTCCGGAAAAACAATGATCTTTGCGCCTGCCTTCTCAGCTTCTTTCATACGTTTGCAGATTTCCTTACAGTTGTGCCAGACATCCGCCACACGAATATCAACTGTGACCGCTGCAACTTTGATAAATCCCTGTTTCATGTGTTTACCTCTTTATCTTTTTGCCTGTTTTAAAATCTGTTTCAGTTCTTCTACACTAAATGTATACGCCGTATTGCAGAAATGGCATTTTACTTCTACTTCTTTTCCGTCATCGATCATTTCCTGGATATCTTTTTTTCCGATGCTGATGATGGCTTTCTCGATTCTCTCATGCGAACAATTGCATTTAAACTGTGTATCCATTGTATCTGTAAATTCCACATTCAGGCCATCCAGTACCTGCTCCAGCATCTGCTCCGGTGTATGTCCGTTATCCAGCATACTGGTAACAGAAGAGATCTTCTTGATATTCTCTTCCAGTTTATCCAACACCTCATCCGATATAAACGGCATTACCTGCACAATAAATCCACCTGCACAGTGTACAGTGTTGTCCTTGTTCATCAATACTCCAAGACCCACAGACGACGGAACCTGTTCGCTGGTTGCAAAATAATACGTCAGATCTTCTGCGATCTCACTTGTCTGCAGAATAGTCTGTCCAACATATGGTTCTTTCAGTCCCATATCTTTAATAACATTTAAAAGACCGATTCCAACAGCTCCTCCAACATCCAGCTTGCCATTCTTAGGCGGCATCATTGCTTCCGGATGATCGACGTATCCTTTCACGTCACCTTTTGCATCTGCAGTCACCGTAATTCCGCCAAGTGGTCCATCACCTTTGATCTGAAGCGTCAGCACATCTGTCTCATTCTTCATCATGCCTCCCATCATTGCTCCTGCTGTCAGAAGTCTTCCAAGTGCCGCTGTTGCTACCGGACTTGTGTCATGTCTCTTTCTTGCCTCTTCCACCAGATTTCCGGTTGTTGCGGCAAATGCACGGATCTGTCCGTCTCCCGCAGTTGCTCTTACAATATAATCTTTCATATAACAATTCTCTCCTGTTCTATTTTCCCTGTTCTCTTGCGATCACATAAATGCGCTCGCTTGTGTCCATCGGCGCATTCTTTGAAAATGCATCGTATGCTGTCACAAATTCCAGCCCCGACTTCCGGATCAGTTCCTTCATCTCCTCCAGCGTATACGCTCTCTGATAATGCGTCTCTTCATATTTGCGATAAAGCCCACTGTCCTTATCTGTCTCAATAAAAAGACTCAGATCATATTCATTGATCTTCTCATCTTCGTAATAATAGTTGTCCCAGATAAAACTGCATTCCTCCCGGTTCTCCGCAATTGTGCGATCCCCAAGAATCTCTTCATACTTGTAACGTGTATTAAAATCAAAAATAAAAACACCTTTCGGATCCAGATAATTGTTGACCAGGCGGAATACTTCCTGAAGTTCTTCCGGCTCTGTAATATAATTGACTGAATCGCAGACACTGATGACAGCTCTTACCGTACCATACAGTTCGAATTCTCTCATATCCTGCAGAAGATACAGAATATCATAACCGGATTTGTCTCGTTTCTCCATTGCGATCTCCAGCATCTCTTCCGCATTGTCCGCACCAATCATATCATATCCTGCCTTTGCAAGCAATTCTGTCATATTCCCGGTACCACACCCCAGATCCAGTACCAGTCCATCTCTGACACCATATTCTCTCATAAGACCGGTGAGATATTCACACCATTCTTCGTAGGGAATATTATCCATGAAGGTATCATATACACGTGCAAAGCTTGTATACGCTTCCATACTCTGTTGTTCCTCTCTTTCGATTCGCCATCAATGCCCATAAGCAGCACTGACCGATGTCCACGGACCACTCCGCTGCGTATCCTGACATCCAGATTATTCTATAGTATAACACAGGATTTTCTTATAGAAAAGTCATATTATGATGAGAACTTTTTCCCTTTCGGAATTTTCTTTTTCAGGCACAAAAAGAACCAGGGAAAATCCCCTGATTCTCTTCGTATTTTTTAGAATCCCAGTTCTTCATTCACCAGAATCACTTTTATTCTGTTTGGAACATGGCTGAATCTCGTAATCAACGTCTGACAGCAGATACTTTTCGGAGATTTACAGTTGGAACAGACACCTGTCTTCGCACACGGAAGTCCTTCAAAACGCTGTCCGTTAATCGGAGCTGCCACATACTTTGCACGGGCATATGCATCCTCTGCACTTCTTACAATTTTATTCATACCAACAATCATCAGAACATTTTCCGGTCCGTAAGAAATAGCTGCCACACGGTTTGCATTTCCATCTATATTAACCAGTATCCCATCTTCCGAGATTGCATTACAGCTTGCCAGAAAATAATCGCAGTTAAGTGCCTGATGCATCATCTCTGCTTTTTCCTCCGGTGTCGCACACAGATCTCTGTCCAGCACTTTATAATTTCCTTTATGAAGTGCTTCAGGAAGACCAATTGCCTTAATGCTCATAGACCCTCCCCAACTGATGCTGCTTCCTTCCGGAATCAGCTCCAGTGCAAGGGCAAGTGCCTCTTCTTTGGTCTGTACATAATGTCCCTCCATCTGACGGGACTTCAAATTCTTTATCACCTGCTCAGCGAGCAGATCATTTCGCTTTGTAACGAATTTATCCATTATTCAACCACCTGGATCCATCCTTCCGGTGCTTCGATGTGTCCCATCTGAATTCCGGTAAGTGTTTCATATAATTTCTTGATAACAGGTCCCATCTCATCCATTCCGCTTGGGAAGCAGATTTCTTTACCATGATCTACAATCTTTCCAACCGGTGATATAACTGCTGCTGTTCCGCAAAGTCCGCATTCTGCAAAGTCTTTTACTTCATCAAGATATACTTCTCTTTCTTCTGTCTCAAGTCCAAGATAATGTTCTGCCACATAAAGAATAGAACGTCTTGTAATAGATGGAAGGATACTGTTTGACTTCGGAGTAACTACTTTACCATCTTTTGTGACGAAGATGAAGTTTGCTCCACCTGTCTCTTCTACTTTTGTTCTTGTTGCTGCATCCAGATACATATTCTCTGCATAGCCTTCTTCATGTGCTGTTACAATTGCATGTAAGCTCATTGCATAGTTAAGACCAGCTTTGATATGTCCTGTTCCATGCGGTGCTGCACGGTCAAAGTCTGAGACTTTAATTGTGATCGGCTTTGCGCCGCCCTTGAAATATGGTCCTACTGGTGTTACAAATGCACGGAACTGATATTCGTCAGCAGGTTTAACTCCGATAACCGGATTGCTTCCGAACATATATGGACGGATATAAAGGGACGCTCCTGATCCGTAAGGTGGTACATAAGCCGCATTGGCTTTTACTACCTGTACGATCGCATCTACAAAACGGTCTTCCGGAAATACCGGCATCTCAAGTCTTCTTGCAGAATCAGCAAATCTCTTTGCGTTCATATCCGGGCGGAATACAACGATGCGTCCGTCTTCTGTTGTGTATGCCTTCATACCTTCAAATACTGACTGGGAATACTGCAGAACACCTGCACACTCATTCAATACAATGTTGGCATCTTCTGTCAGGCATCCATCATCCCACTTTCCATCTTTGTAATTTGAAACATATCTCTTTTCGGTCGGGATATAACCAAATCCTATGCTTGACCAGTCAATCTGTTTCTTTTCCATTGTAATTCCTCCATTCCCTTGTTGCTTCTTACAGTAACATATATCTAAATTATAATTTTTGTTTCCCGTATTTTAAATCCTACGGATTACATATCGCTATTATATTACTTCTGTTTTTCAAATTCAAGAGTGCGCTCTGTTTTTTTTGATTTTTTTATCTTTTTGGCATTGTGATCGCTTCAATCCCCACACTTCCGCCTCTTACAACTTCAATTGAATTGAATTCAGAACGTAGAAACTGGATGATCGCTGTATTTTTATGTGCCGTGTGTACAAATTCAAGAAGCACACTGTCTTTTCCATAATCACGTACCTTTGCCTGATAGGTCTGCGCGATCTGGAAAAGCTCTGTCTTATCTTCCGGTGTACAGTTTTTTACCTTGATAAACATCAGCTCCTGCATAACAACAGATACTTCTGTAAAATCAATGACTTTGATGACTTCAACCATACGGTTCAGCTGTTTTTTGATCTGCTCATAAGTCTCTTCATCACTGTTCGTCTCAATCGTCATTCTGGAGATAGTCGGATCTTCTGTTCTACCTACCGTCAGACTCTCCAGATTATAGGATTTACCGGAAAAGAGTCCGGAAATCTTTGACAGTACACCAACCTGATTTTCCACATATAAGGAAATCCATCTTTTTTTCATTGTATTATCCATCTTCACCTCTCCTCTCCATTAATCCATCAAAAGATCTTCCAGGGTTCCGCCCGGACGTACCATCGGATAAACCTGCACTTCCGGATCCAGCATGAATTCGATCAGAGTCGGCACCTTCAGTGCACGGTTTGCTTTTGCCTGTTCAAATGCTGCTTTCATCCCGGATTTTTCGGTTACACGGATTCCCTTTGCCCCATAGCTTTCTGCAAGTTTTACAAAGTCCGGCGTATATTTCGGTGGATGCTCTTCTCCACGTCTTGTCGCTGCGCCTGCACGAAGATCCGTCATAGAATAGCGTTTTCCATAGAAAAGTTTCTGCCACTGGCGAACCATTCCAAGATAGGCATTATTAAATACACAGAGGATCAAAGGAAGTTCTTCCAGCACTGCTGTTGCAAATTCCTGAATATTCATCTGCATACCGCCATCACCGGAAATTGCAATCACCGTACTGTCCGGATTGCCAATCTGCGCTCCGACTGCTCCCGGGAATCCATATCCCATGGTTCCAAGTCCGCCGGACATATAAAGTCTGGTCTTTTCATTCACTTCCAGATACTGGGATGTGAACATCTGATGCTGTCCTACATCTGTCACAACAATCTTGTCATCCTCTTTAAACACTTCATTGATCGTCTCCAGAATATCCTGAGCCTGCATCTGGTCTCCCTTTGGTTTCATCCTAAGCGGATGCTCCTCTTTCCAGCCTTCGATCTGTTCCACCCAGCTTTCTTTTTTCTCCATTGGTTCTACATATTCCAATAATTTTTCAATTGCTTCTTTTGCATCCGCAACGATCGGAATATCTACCTGAATGTTACGTGAGATGGAGGAAGTATCAATGTCGATATGTACGATCGTAGCCTTCGGTGCAAATGCATGCAGTTTTCCGGTGATACGATCGTTAAATCTGGTCCCGATCGAGAACAGCAGATCGCATTCTTCCACTGCCATATTGGATGCATATGCACCGTGCATCCCCAGATTACCGATAAAAAGCGGATGCGTTGTCGGAATCGCACCACGTCCCATGATCGTTGTCACAACCGGGATCTGGGTACGTTCTACAAGTTCGGTAAATGCCTTATTCGCTCCTGCAATATTTACCCCACCACCGGCAAGGAACAACGGTTTCTTTGCTTTTCCAAGCATCTTAACTGCTCTCTTAAGCTGTCCGATGTGAACACCGGTACTCGGCTTATATCCGCGGATATTGACTGTCTCCGGATAATTCGGACTTCCAAGCTCTGCCATTACATCTTTCGGAAGATCCACAAGAACCGGACCCGGACGTCCGCTGCGCGCAATATAGAATGCCTCTTTGATGATTCTTCCCAGATCTTCTCTCTTTCTTACTGTCACACCGTATTTTGTGATACTTCTTGTAATACCTACGATATCAACTTCCTGGAATGCATCATTTCCGATCAGATGTCTTGCAACCTGTCCGGTAAAACATACCAGCGGTACACTGTCATAATTTGCCGTTGCAATTCCTGTCACCAGATTGGTTGCACCCGGTCCGCTTGTTACCAGACATACCCCGACTTTTCCTGTTGATCTGGCGTAAGCGTCTGCAGCATGGACAAGTGCCTGTTCATGACGCGGAAGTACAACTTTTGTGTAATCCTGTTTGTAAATTTCATCACTGATATCAATTGTACAGGCTCCCGGATATCCAAAAAGGATATCTACCCCCTCCTCTTTTAATGCTTTTACAAGTAATTTGTTCCCTGATATTTTTTTCATAAATCTACCTCCATGAATTTTCTATACAGATGATCGCCAAATTTTTATCATAGTCATATAGAATAACAAACGCCCTAAACGGCTGACCGTTCAGGGCGAATATAAAATCCGTGTTACCACCTGTCTTCAGAGAAGCTGCTTCTCTGCTCTCACGCAAGTACAGAACCATAGAAATGTTCGATACTATTCCCCTGTAACGTAGGGCCTACGTCGAAGTCTACTTGAGAAATTCCCGTTCGGTCCGCTGCTCAAAGGCTACTTCTACAATCCCTTCATGAAGGCTTACACCGTCCGCCTCCTCTCTTTGCTTCCGAAGATTATATACTCCTCCTTGTCATAGCATTTCTTCTATTGTCTCATCGATTACATTTATTATAATGAGTGGTCTATTGATTTGTCAATGATACATTTCGCAAATTTTATTGATCTATTTTATTCTTTCATATTTTGCAAATACATACTCAAGATCGAAATATGTCTGTTCATCCGTCTCAGCTGTTTTTTGCCAATCCGGATCCTTATCCAGATCCGGGAACCAGGTATCTGCCTCATATACATGATCTGTCCGCGTAACATACGCTATATTACAATACGGAAGCATTGCACGGTAAATACTTTCTCCGCCGATTACAAAGACTTCTCCTTTGTGCTTTTTACATTCCTGCATTGCCTCTTCCACACTGTGTACCACGATCGCATCCTTCACCTGATAATCCGGATTGTGGGAAATCACGATATTAACCCGGTTGGCAAGCGGACGCCCCTGCGGAAAGCTTTCCAGTGTCTTTCTTCCCATCACGACAATATTGTCTTCTGTCATCTGACGGAAGTATTTCATATCTGCCGGGATTCGTACAAGCAGACTGTTATTCTTTCCTATTGCCCAGTTTTTATCTGCATTTACAATAATGTTCATCGTATCTGTCTCCTTTTCTAAACCGCGATCGGAATATTTTTGATCTGCGGTCCTGTCACATAATCGTCTAATCTTACGTCATCCGGTGTAAACTGATAGAAATCTTTCACTTCCGGATTCAGCCAGAATTTCGGTGCCGGGTGCGTCTCTCTTGAAAGCAGTTCCTCGATCAGCGAAATATGCCTGTCGTAAATATGTGCATCTGCGATCACATGTACAAATTCGCCCACCTGCATATCGCATACCTGCGCGAGCATATGAAGCAGCACAGCATACTGGCATACATTCCAGTTATTTGCCGCCAACACATCCTGGGAACGCTGGTTCAGGATTCCGTTCAGTGTCAGCTTGTCGCTGCCTTTTTCTTTTGTCACATTGAACGTCATGCTGTATGCACACGGATACAGATTCATCTCATGAAGATCTTGATGTACATAGATATTCGTCATGATCCGGCGGCTGTAAGGATTATTCTTCAGATCATAGAGTACACGGTCTACCTGATCCATCATTCCTTCTTTGTAGACATGCTTTACGCCCATCTGATAGCCGTATGCCTTCCCGATCGATCCATCTTCATCTGCCCAGCTGTCCCAGATGTGACTGTTCAGATCGTGGATATTATTGGATTTTTTCTGCCAGATCCACAAAAGCTCGTCCGTACAGCTTTTGATCCCGGTTCTTCTGAGTGTCAGTGCCGGGAATTCTTTTCGCAGATCATACCGGTTCACCACACCAAATTTTTTTACAGTATACGCCGGAGTCCCGTCTTCCCATCTCGGACGTACCTTTTCTCCTTCTGTGCTGGTTCCATTATCAATGATGTCCCTGCACATCTCTATAAAAACTTTGTCTGCATAACTCATGCCTGATTGCTCCTTTTTCCAATGCTGTGCCTTTTAATATTCTCTGATAATACTGCTGATCTCACTTACGATCGGCATTTCTTTTAATTCCTCCAGTGCATCCTGAAGATGATATTCCTTGACTGCGGATGTTCCGATGACAAGTTCTGCCTTTGCCGCTTTTGCCTGTTCCTGGATCACACGTTCGATACTTACCTTATGATCTCCGAATACTTTCGCGATTGCTGCCAGTACTCCCGGTTCATTACTCACCTGCATACGGATAAAGAAACGATTCTTGACGTCCGCAAATTCCTTGATCGGAAGCTCTTTGTATGCGCTCCATCCGATTCTTCCGGTACAGTTCCATACAATATTTCTTGTAACATCCATCACATCTCCGACAACTGCACTTGCGGTCGGCAGTTCTCCTGCTCCTCTTCCATAGAACATGGTATCCCCAACTGCATCTCCGTGTACAAAAACAGCATTAAAGGAATCTCTTACGGTAGCGAGCGGATGTTTCTTATCGATCATCATCGGATAAACACCTGCTTCAATTCCATTAGATGTATTTCTCGCAATACCGATCAGTTTGATCACATTTCCCATCTCTTTTGCGTAATTTACATCTGCTGCTGTGATCTTTGTGATTCCCTCCGTATAGACATCCGAAAATTTCACCTGTGAATGGAATGCTGACGTAGCCATGATTGCCACCTTACGTCCTGCGTCCAGGCCTTCCACATCTGCCGTCGGATCCGCTTCTGCATAGCCAAGCTCTGTCGCCTTTGCGAGTGCTTCTGTGAAATCCATTCCATCTTCAAACATCTTTGTCAGGATATAGTTAGTCGTACCATTGACAATTCCCATGATCTCATCGATCTGGTTGCCTTCCAGGCACTGCTTAAGCGGACGGATGATCGGGATTCCTCCTGCTACCGCTGCTTCAAACAGGAAATCAGCGCTACCTTCTTTCGCAGCGTCATAGAGTTCCTTTCCATATTCTGCGATCAGATCCTTATTTGCACTTACTACATTTTTCCCTGCTTTCAGTGCTTCTGTGATCATCGTTTTCGCTGGCTCAATTCCGCCCATCACCTCTATCACGATTTGGATTTCATCATCTTCTATAATCTCTTTCCACTGATCTGTCAGCAGATTCTGATCTACACCCTGTCTTACTTTTTTCATGTTGTGTACCAGGATTTTCTTTATTTCAAGAGCGGCGCCGGTCTTCTGCTGCATCTCTTCACTGCGGCGTCCAATCAATTTATAAACACCTGTTCCGACTGTTCCAAGTCCAAGTAATCCTACTTTGATTGTCTTTGTATCTGTCATATCTTCGCGTCCTCCTAATCTATAGTAAACCCATTTTATTCTAGCACTTTTTTGTGAATATTCAAAGAACTTTCTTGACATCTTTGGGGGACGTGATAACATTATAAATGTATGATTCTATGTATTTAAGGACGTGAATGTTAAACATAATTTTTAACATTTACATCATTTAATAAGGGAGTAGATACATATTAAAAAACCAAAGAGGAGAGATAAATCATGCAGTGCCCGATTTGTAAAAAGGATCTTGAGATCAAGAACAAAAAAATAGGCGAAAATGAAGCCGGTGAAGCAATCTACAATGAATTCGCAATCTGCCGCGATTGTAAAAAGCAGTGGAATTTAGATAAACAGCGTGAAAAGAAAAAAAAGCTTGCAAAAGAAGCATTGGCTGAAAAAACAGTTGAAACCGGTAAGGCTGCAGAAAAGCCACACAAAAAGCGCCCGGCTGCCGAAGGAGAAAAAACTTCTGCCGAACGTCCTGCCCAGCCAAAGAAAAAGAAAAAACGTCCGAACCCGGCTGCCGAAGGAGAAAGACCGGTAAGAAAACCTCGTCCGAAGACAGAAGGTTCTTCCGAAGAACAGCCATCCAGACCGCATCCAAAGAAACGCCCTGCTACTTCAGACCGTCCACTTCTCAAATATGCAGAAGGTCAGGAAGAAAGCCGGGAAAAAGTTCGTCCACGTCCGAAAAAGAAACGTCCGGAAGAAGCCAAACCGGTACATGCAATAGACAATTCCAGCACACGTATCATTTCTGATGAAGAAGACGAACTTAAAATTACTGCACCTGATCTTTCCACTCCAGAGGGAGAAAAAGAACAGACCTATTCTAATATCCCACCAAAGCATGTCCGTGAAAAACGTGAACAGGAGATGCGTGAGAACTATCAGAATATGTTAGACGAAGAAGATGACGATGATGAGAGACATTTTCCTGTTGTGCTTGTTGTAATCCTTATCTTCCTGATCATCGCAGCTGCTGCATTTGCAGGATACTGGTTCTTCCTGAAATAAAAAAAAGAATAGTTATGATGAAAGACTGGCTCAATGCCAGTCTTTTTTACGTTAGTAATGAGCCAGG
>NZ_JAQESL010000027.1:0-35703 GCF_027697525.1 Coprococcus sp. AM97-35
ACATACTTAAATTCTTTCATGATAAATTCTCCTTTTCTTTTTTCATTTTAGTTTATCTTTTGACAGCGCTTTGCTTTTCAAAGCGCCGTCATTATTAAAACAGCTTTCGCTGTTCTATTCTACTGTGTCTACGGCAAATAATGGATCGCCGGCTTTTACTTCTCCCGTTGCAAGGAGACGTACGCTCTGATTCTCTTCCAGTTCTGTACAAAGTACCGGCGAACAAAGAGACGGTGCATGTGAAGCCAAGAATGGAATATCGATCTTCATAAGCGGATCACCTTTTTTCACTTTCTGACCATTTTCTACAAATACTTCAAATCCTTCACCGTTCAGAGATACGGTATCAATACCGATGTGAAGCAGCATGCCAAGTCCGCTTTCTGTCTGGAATCCAAGTGCATGCTTTGTTTCAAATACGAAAAGCACTTCTCCATCTTCCGGTGCGCAGATCACAGCATCTTCCGGTGTAACAACGGCTCCGTCACCCATCATTTTTCCTGCAAATCCTTCATCCGGACAGGTTGTAATATCGCCTGCCATACCGGTGATCGGGCTGGATACAACAATTGTATTTACCACTTTTTCCCGTGTTTTATTATTTTCATTTACAGTATCTGTATTTTCTTCGGCTGAATTCTCTTCTGACACAGCAGCGCTCTCATAATATTCATCCGGAGCTGTTTCCAGATAATCTTCCAGTTTAGACTTAATCACAGTTACCTGAGGACCATAAATGATCTGGACACCCTGTCCCTTTTTCACGATTCCTCTGGAACCTGTTGTCTTGATGATCTCATCATTTACGCGGGCTGCGTCATGAACTGTGATACGAAGTCTTGTTGCACAACAATCCACATCACTGATATTTTTCTTTCCGCCAAGTCCCTGTGTGATTGCCTCACTTACCGGATCTGCGGTTCCTGTATTCCCTGCTGTTTCTTTTCCTGCTTCTTTTCTGGCATTTACATCTGCCTTTGTATATAATTTTGTCTCTGTATCATCATCTTCACGTCCCGGTGTCTTGAAGTTAAACTTTTTGATCAGGAAACTGAAGATAAAATAATACAGGAAGAAATAAATAATTCCAACCGGAATGATCCGAAGCCAGCTTGTCTTTGCATTTCCCTGCAGGATACCGAAAAGGAACAGATCCAGAAAACCACCAGAGAAGGTAAGTCCTACTGCTATATTCAGGATATGCGCGATCATGTAAGCAGAACCTGCAAGCACTACCTGTACAGCAAAAAGTGCCGGTGCAACAAAAAGAAATGAGAATTCCAGTGGCTCTGTAATACCCGTCATCATGCAGGCAAGTGTTGCAGAAAGGAGAAGTCCTCCTGCCTGTTTTTTCTTTCCCGGTTTTGCACAGCGGTACATCGCAAGTGCCGCTCCCGGAAGTCCGAAGATCATAAAGATAAATTCACCTGAGAAATATCTGGTCGCATCTGCGCTGAAATGTGCGATATTTGCAGAATCAGCAAGCTGTGCAAAGAAGATGTTCTGTCCTCCCTGTACCATCTGTCCCGCAACTTCCATTGTTCCACCGACTGCTGTCTGCCAGAATGGCATGTAAAATACGTGATGAAGTCCGAACGGAATCAAAGCTCTCTTAATAATACCAAAAATCAGGGTTCCCAGATATCCGCTTCCGGTTACCAGTCCGCCAAGTGCATAAATTCCATTCTGTACAACCGGCCAGGCAAAATACATTCCAATCCCAACAAACATGTACACCAGTGTAGAAATGATCGGAACAAATCTGGACCCTCCGAAGAATGATAACGCATTTGGAAGAACGATTTTGTGAAAACGGTTATGCAGAGCAGCAACACCAAGTCCTACAATAATACCACCAAACACACCCATCTGTAAGGACTGGATTCCGCAAACAGAAGTGATGGTTCCTTCCAGTACATTCGAAGCGATCGTTCCATCTGCGGTAATCTCTCCTGTGATCACAAGCATTGCATTGATTGCAACATTCATAACAAAGAATGCGATCAATGCAGAAAGTGCCGCTACTTCTTTTTCTTTCTTTGCCATACCGATTGCAACTCCAACCGCGAAAATCAGTGGCAAGTTGTCAAATACAGCACTTCCTACTTTGTTCATGATAATGAGTAACGAATTCAGGATGGTTCCGTCTCCTAAAATTTTCTCCAGACCATAAGTCTGGATTGTGGTAGCATTGGTAAACGAGCTACCGAATCCCAGCAGCAGACCCGCTACCGGAAGAATTGCTATCGGAAGCATGAAGGATCTTCCAACTCGCTGCAATACGCCAAAAATTTTGTCTTTCATTGCATGTACTCCTTTTCCTCAAGAAATTTTAATTACCTGGCTTATGCCTATGATATTATTTTCTTTCGTGGAAGCCTTTTATTCGAATTTTTAACGCAAAAAAGGCATTAACCCCACACAAATATCAAAATAATATCTATGTATGGTTAATGCCTGCCGTACAGTTACACACCAAAATCTGTAACTTACAATAATTTATTTTCCACTAAATGTCAAGCCTTTTCTGAAATTTTCTTTTTATAATCCTACGGACTGCACTAAAAGAATCAGAAGCATCAACGGTGCAATTACCTTGATCATTGCAACATAAAGCTTTTCTCTGCCAAACCTGTATCCGCCAAGTGTCACTTCATCGATGATCACTTTTGGTTTTACAATCCATCCGATCAGAATACAGGTAAGCAGTGCCACCATCGGCATCAGACAGTTATTGCTGAGATAATCCATCACGTCCAGAATCTGCGCTACCGTGCCGTTCGGAAGTTTCAGTTCGAAATAAAGCTTGTTGTATCCAAGACATACGATCACACCAACGATCATTCCATATAAAGTAGTCAGGATCGTTCCTTTTTTTCTGGATACATGGAATTTATCCATCATGCTTGATACGATTGCCTCCATAACAGATACAGAAGAAGTAACCGCTGCAAAAGATACCATCAGAAAGAATACAATTCCTACCAACACTCCTGCTGCCCCCATTGCTTTAAATACTTTTGGCAGAGATACAAACATCAGTCCCGGTCCTGCAGACATTCCTTCGGTTCCCATAAAAGTATAAACAGCCGGAATGATCATAAGTCCTGCCAGAAGCGCTACAAGCGTATCAAAAAACTCAATCTGGTTGATCGACTTCATCAGATTGGTCTCTTTCTTCGCATAGGATCCGTAAGTAACCATAATTCCCATCGCCACGCTGATTGAGAAGAAAAGCTGTCCCAATGCATCCATCACAACCGAAAGGAAACTTTTAACCGTCATCCCTCTAAAATTCGGGATCAGGTAAATCGCCAGTCCCTGCATACCGGTTCTTGTCACTCCATCTGCATTTGTATGTTTCAGGGTAAGAGAAAATACAGAAATTCCCGCAATCAGTACAAACAGGATCGGCATCAGAATCTTACTGTATTTTTCAATTCCTTTATTTACTCCTTTATAAACAACCGTTGCCGTAATAAGCACATAGATCAGCATCCATATGATCGGCTGTCCGACCTGTGTAATATAGCCTGTAAAATATCCGTCTTCTGCTGCCTGCGCTCCATGACCTGTGAGAAATGCCGACAAATATTTGAGTACCCATCCACCAATCGAGCAATAATACGGAAGAATGATAACCGGTACTGCACATGCAAGCACACCAATTCCTCCCCATCCTTTATGCATCTGTTCATATGCAGTAAGCGGACTCTGTCCTGTCTTACGTCCGATCGCGATCTCTGTTGTCAGCAACGTAAACCCAAAGGTAAGTGCCAGTACCACATAGCACAGAATAAACACTCCGCCTCCACCTTTTGCTGCCAGATACGGGAATCTCCAGATGTTCCCCAACCCGACTGCACTTCCCGCAGCCGCCAGCACGAATCCGATCGAGCCGGTAAAATTACTCCTCTTCTTTTCCATCTTTTCTACACTCCTTTTACAGTGGTGCCTCCGTACACACCATCTCCAGCTTTTTAATAATATGATGTGAGTGTCAATAAGTATCAATTGCTTATTTGTGCGAGCACAAACGCAATTGATACTTTTGACACTTACATCATAATATAGAAATTATATTTTTCTATAAGCTAAAAACACCTCCGCCGTATGGCGAAGGTCCCTTCTTTAGCTTTCTTCTTATTTTAACAATCGGATATAGGAAAGTCAATGGAAGTATTTTACTCATTTTCTTGATCTTTTTTACACTGGGGCAGGCTCTCACCTGCCCCTTTATGAGTAGTATATCAATAATTTTTACAAAACGTCTTATTTATGCAGTTGCCGGAAGAACACGGGATAAGAATGACTGCGTCCTTCTCTCTCTTGGTGCTGTAAAAATTGCATCCGGTCTGCCTTCTTCAACAACATATCCGTCTGCCATAAAGATGACCCGGTCTGCCACATCACGTGCAAAGTCCATTTCATGTGTTACAACGATCATCGTCATTCCTTCTTTCGCAAGAGATTTCATAACATCAAGTACATCTCCTACCAGTTCCGGGTCCAGCGCCGATGTCGGCTCATCAAACAACAACGCTTTCGGTTTCATTGCCAGTGCTCTTGCAATGGCAACTCTCTGCTGCTGTCCACCTGAAAGTGTACTCGGATATACATCCGCTTTATCCTTTAATCCTACCTTATCCAGAAGTTCCAGTGCTTTTGCATGCGCTTCTTCCTTATTCATGTGTTTGGTAAGGATTGGTGCCATCATAACATTCTGAACAACAGTCTTAAGCGGAAACAGATTGAATTTCTGGAAAACCATTCCGACTTCCTCACGGAATTTGCGGATGTCACAATTCTTATCGAGAAGATTCTTTCCCTCATACTGTACGGTTCCGCCTGTCGGTCTTTCAAGCTGATTGATGCATCTTAAGAAAGTACTCTTTCCAGATCCGGAAGGTCCGATGATACAGACCACTTCACCTTCATTGATATCAAGATTGATATCCTTTAATACCTCCAGGTTCCCAAATTTCTTCGACAAATGATTTACTTTAATCATACCAATCACCTCATTTTCCTTTCTATCTGTTTCTGGACAATTATCAGTACCGAAAGTATCACCAGATAAAACGCTGCCAGTGCTGTGTATGTAGGAATTGCTTTAAAGCTCAACGCTGCATACGCCTGTGCCTGATGCGTGATCTCATTAACCGCAATCGCAGATAAAAGTGCGGTATCCTTAACAGAAATGATAAACTGGTTAAATAATGCCGGAAGTGCCGCTTTAAATGCCGGTGGGATAACCAGATGGATCATCGTCTGTGCACTTGTAAGTCCAAGTGATGCACCTGCTTCTTTCTGTCCCGGATCAATGCTCATCAACGCACCTTTTACAATTTCTGAAATAAATGCACCGGAATTCAGTGCGATAACGCCAATTCCCACTGCAGTGCTTCCAATATCGACACCCAAAAGCTTCGGAATTACAAAATATCCGTATAAAGCCTGCACCATAAGCGGTGTCGCACGAATGATCCAGATGTAAACTTCTGCAATTGCTTTCCCTATTTTATATTTCGACTGAAGCAGGTATCCACAGAGGCTTCCGATCAGGAAGCCAATTGTGATACCGACAACAGCAATTAAAATCGTAAGTTTTAATCCCTCAAACATCATTGGAAGTAAAACATTCAAAAAAGTCATATCCATATACTATCTCATCCTATCTTCTTTTTAGTTGCTGTCTGTTCTTTGATTATTCACACCATTTCGCATAGAGTTCATCTGTTGTGCCATTATCAATCAGTACCTTTACAGCTGCATTGATTTCATCATAATATTTGCATTCTTTAGAAATTGCTACGCAATACGGTGCCTGGCCCTGATTAAACTCATCCCCGACTACCTCCAGGTTGCTGTCCGGTGTTGTCTTAATATAGAAATATGCTCCAGGTCCATCCTGAATAACAGCATCTACTTTTCCCTGCTCCAAAGATTCATATGCAGTTGTGATCGTGTCATGTACTTCGAGAGTTGCACTTGTAAGGTTCTTGCTTGCATAAGTATGAGATGCGGTTCCCTTTTCAACGGCTATTTTTTTATCCTTCAGATCATCAACACTCTTAATTCCTTTATCGTCATTTTTATTTACCATAACGACCTGACCGGAATCACAATAGATATCACTGAAGTCCATAACTTCTTTTCTTTCATCTGTTGCACAAAGTGCTGCTGCTCCGATGTCCAGTTTATTTTCAGCAAGTGAAGTAGTAAGTGCCGAATAATCCATTGCCTGGAGGCCACCATCGATTTCGAATCCCAGAAGCTCCTGCAGATCATTTAACAGATCAACATCATATCCGATCAGCGTCTTTCCGTCCTCATCATAGTATGTAAATGGTCCGAAAAGTCCGGTTGTTCCGACTTTCAGTTTGACACCTTTCATGCTGTCCTTCAGCTCGTCTTCTGTATATTCTTTCTTTGTATCAGAGGTTTCCTTTGTATCTTCTTTTTTACTTCCACATCCTGCTCCAAGTACTGTTATCATTACTGCACACATTAAAACTGCTATTAATCTTTTTTTCATAATAATAATCCTCCTTAACTGTGTAGTGAAAACGTAAGGGCGCATCACAAATTCTTTTGTAATGCGCCCTTGCATTTCCGTCCGCAGACACTCTCTCGTTCCCGGGATTGTTTGAGAAATTACTTTGCACTTCTGATTACTTTCTTTTCTGAAATACAAAAAGGATGCCGCATCTGATGCGACATCCTTGTCTGTTCTGTTCTTTATGAACTTGTGATTATTTTACCGTACTTTCACACTTTAGTCAATGAAACTTTTATCCAAAATTGCCAGTTTTATATGTTTCTTTTAAGTAAATTTTCACAAAATTGATTTTCTATAGTATATGTGTTACACTATTTTCAGATTCAAACTGACTGCAAAGGAATTCCTGCGCAAAAAGAATACAAAAAAGGAGATTACAAAAACTATGAGTCTTAACAGCACCCCTTCTGCAGATCGTGTACATATCGGTATCTTCGGTCGCAGAAATGCCGGAAAATCCAGCATCATCAACGCTATCACCGGACAGAATCTTGCCATTGTATCTGATGTTCTCGGAACAACTACCGATCCGGTTCCAAAGGCAATGGAACTTCTTCCCCTCGGACCTGTCGTGATCATTGACACCCCGGGGCTTGACGACATCGGAGAACTCGGTGAACTGCGTGTCAAAAAAGCCTACCAGATTTTAAACAAAACAGATATCGCTGTTCTGGTAATCGATGCCTCTCTTGGCATGACACCAGAAGATTTATCCATCTTAAAGAAAATACAGGATAAGAAGATCCCTTACGTTGTGGTAAAAAATAAATCTGACCTCTGCTCTTCTGCTGAAAATGGCGCAGTCTGTCCGAACCTGGATTCTATGCCGGATGCTTCTTTTCATATAGATGCTTCCAACAGTATCGAAGTCAGCACAGTAACCGGATACCATATTCATGAATTAAAAGAACTGATCGCAAGCCAGGCTCCGGAAGAAGATCAGGATAAATATCTCGTCCGCGATCTTTTAAATCCAAATGATTTTGTCGTTCTGGTCGTCCCGATCGACTCTGCCGCCCCAAAAGGACGTCTGATCCTCCCACAGCAGCAGACCATCCGCGATGTACTGGAGGCTGGTGCAATCTCTATTGTAACCCGTGACACAGAATTGAAGGAAACACTTTCGTCTCTTGGCAAAAAGCCACGCCTTGTCATCACTGACAGCCAGGCATTTGCCAAAGTATCTGCCGATACACCGGAAGATATTCCACTGACCTCTTTTTCCATCCTGCTTTCCAGATACAAAGGAAATCTGAAGCTTCAGGTCGAAGGTGCACAGATGCTGGACAAGTTGGAAGATGGTGACAAAATCCTCGTCTGTGAAGGCTGCACCCACCACAGGCAATGTGATGACATTGGAACAGTGAAGCTTCCTCGCTGGATCCGCCAGCATACCGGAAATATAGACCTGCACTTTGAATTCACAAGCGGGACCGAATTCCCGGTAGATCTCTCACCTTATAAACTCATTATTCACTGTGGTGGCTGCACCCTGAACGAACGCGAAATGCAGTATCGCCTCAAATGCGCCGAAGATCAGGGCGTACCGATCACGAACTACGGAACCGCTATTGCTCACCTGAAAGGGGTATTGGAGCGGAGTCTCATACCGGTTAGGGGAAGTTTGGAATAAGGTTACGGGCGAAGTGGGGACGAGGTGACGGTTTCACGCCGGTCTTCATCGCCTGCATTCTGTAAAATTTAATCGGGACGAAAGTTGCGACACCGGACTGATTCGCTGGAAAATCTAATGATTTTCCGGCTCAGGCAGTCCTCAGATTCCGTACTTGTAGTACGAAATCTGGTCACAATTTCCGTCCCGATTAAATGAACAGACTGCACGGCTCTTACGAATGGCGTGAAACCGTCACCTCGTCCCCACTTCACCCTTACGTTATTCAAAGCTTCCGCATTGGCGCATCATAGATGCGCCTCGCTGTGGATGGAAGGATTGTTTGTTCAGAATTGAAATCCATTCTTATTATATTTACTTTTGTTCTGGCTTATATGTTATGAGTGATTTTGTTTTGGTATAGACACACATAACGGTTGAATAAAGCTTAAAGCCAGGTATCATTTTAAATTGTCTGCAGCGCCAAGGGCGTCGGATCACGGTGTGGATTTGGCGGTATATGGCGGCGTGTTACAGCCTGTTAATGAAAAAAAGAGAAAAGTGTGATCGGATTTCGTACCCCAAGTACGAAACTCCGAAGACTCCTGAGATGGAAAATCATCAAATTTTCCGTCGAATGAGTCTGGTATCACACTTTTCTCTTTCTTTTCATGTTACAGGCTGTTCACGCCAGAGTCCACCGCCAAATCCACACCGTGATCCGACGCCCGTCCCTGCAGCCAGATTTTCAATTAAATATTCTCAATTCTCTTGATCGCTTCCAACGTATTCTCGTAACTTCCAAATGCTGTCAGGCGGAAGTATCCTTCCCCGCTCGGTCCAAATCCTGATCCCGGAGTTCCGACTACATTTGCTTTTTCAAGAAGGAAATCAAAGAATTCCCATGAAGTCATGTTATCCGGCGTCTTTAACCATACATATGGTGAGTTCACTGCTCCGGATACCGTGTATCCG
This sequence comes from Coprococcus sp. AM97-35, assembly GCF_027697525.1. Lineage (NCBI taxonomy): Bacteria > Bacillati > Bacillota > Clostridia > Lachnospirales > Lachnospiraceae > Coprococcus > Coprococcus sp. AM97-35. Next base: position 9,150 of record NZ_JAQESL010000027.1, read on the forward strand.
GCATTCTTCAGACCTTCATAAATCGTTCTTGCATTCTTCTGATAGTATGCGATCTGCTCTTTGATCTGTGCTTTTCCGGCCTCTGTATAAACAGCAGCTCCGGCTTTCTGTACAATATAAGGTGCTCCATTGTATTTTGTTCCGTGACGTCTTGCCCACAGCGAATGAAGCATCACATCTCCACACCTAAGGTCTTTCGGAATGATTGTTGCGCCAAGACGTACTCCTGTAAATCCGGCATTCTTAGAAAAACTTCTAAGTTCGATTGCACAGGTTCTTGCTCCTTCACATTCAAAAATACTGTGTGGTACATCTTCCTCTGTGATATATGCTTCATATGCAGCATCATAAATGATCACTGCCCCGTTTTTATTTGCATAATCTACCCATTTCTGGAGTTCATCTTTTGTGATAGCCGCTCCGGTCGGATTGTTCGGGAAGCATAAATAGATCATATCCGGTACTTCTTTTGGCAGTTCCGGTACAAATCCATTTTCTGCTGTACAAGGCATGTAGATTACATTGCTCCATGTTTCTGTCTTTGGATCGTAAGTTCCGGTACGTCCTGCCATTACGTTTGTATCCACATATACAGGATATACCGGGTCTCCTACTGCGATTCTGCAGTCAGGTCCAAAGATCTCCTGGATATTTCCAGAATCACTCTTTGCTCCGTCTGAGATAAAGATCTCATCTGCAGCAATATCACATCCTCTTGCCTGGAAATCATTCTTTGCGATCGCGCTTCTTAAGAATTCATATCCAAGATCCGGTGCATATCCGTGGAATGTCTCTGCGTGTGCCATCTCATCAACTGCACTGTGAAGCGCTTCGATGATCGCAGGTGCAAGCGGCTGTGTTACATCACCGATTCCCAAACGGATGATCGGTGCATCCGGATTCGCTGCTGAGAACGCTGCAACTTTTTTGGCAATATTGGAAAACAGATAGCTTCCCGGTAACTTTAAGTAGTTTTCATTTACACTGTACATATGTCGTCTCCTTTGTGATTTGATCTTTATAGTACACCATCAAATACTTTAACCGCAGGCCCCTCCAAAAATACATGATTCACCTTACGATCCCATCTGACAGATAACTCTCCACCTAATAATTTAACGATTACTTCCTCATCTGTCAAGTCATTCAGCACAGAAGCCACAACTGCTGCACATGCTCCGGTTCCGCAGGCAAGCGTTTCACCAACACCCCGCTCCCACACACGGATCTCCATCCGGTCCCTCGCAGTCACATGACAAAACTCGATATTTGCTCTCTCCGGAAATCTCGGATGAAATTCTAACTCCCTTCCTGTCTCTTCCAGAGAAATCCCGTTTATCTCTTCTGAAAAGATTACCGCATGCGGATTTCCCATCGAAATCCCGGTCATGCGGTAGTTCTTCTTCTGTACCTCAATCGGATCATTGATCACCAGATCCTTTTCACTCAGGATTGGAATGCTATGTGCGTTCAGTCTTGGAACACCCATATCTACCATAGCACCGCAGGCTTTCCCATCCTGAATATGAAGGTGCATGTTACGAATTCCGGATTTCGTCTCGATACTGAGAGTTTCCTTTCCGGTAAGTCTGTAATCATATACATATTTTCCCAGGCATCGGATGCCATTGCCGCACATCCCGGCAACAGATCCATCCGAATTGTATATCTCCATTTTAAAATCAGACACCTTTGACGGACATATCAGAATCAGACCATCCGCTCCGATTCCGTAATGCCTGTCACAAAGCGCTCTTGCAAATCCAGGTGGATCTTCCACCCTTTCTCTGAAGCAGTTTATACACACATAATCATTTCCAAGACCATGCATTTTTGTAAAGATCATATATCCTGCCTCTTCAATCTCCTTTATTCCGCCATAATACTAAGTACCATCTGAGCTGTCTCCACCATATTGACACCGCTCTCCATACTACATTTCTGCAGATAGCGATGCGCTTCTTCCTCCGTCATATTATTACGTTCCATCAGAAGACTCTTTGCCTCTTTTACAAGTGCCTGCTGCTCCGGATTTCGGTTCTTAAGCTCTGCTCTTCTTTTCTTTCTCCGCCTGCTGATCGATTGTGCCATCATCTCGATCGTATTCATCAGATCAAATACCTTAAACGGCATCGACAGGCTGATCACTCCCGGAGTCCTGTCACTGCATTTCTCCGGCGATGCGATCAAAAGCATCTCAATCGTACCCGGCAGATAATCTCTCAATTCATTATATAACATATCTTTCATTTTATAACCACAAACTACAATTCCATCATCCAGATTATCTGCCAATTGAACCGCCTGTGCTCCGGTTACCCCCACACCAATCACGTCAAATCCATTTCGTACCAGTATATTGCGAATATTGGTTGCAATCTCCTTTTTTGGAAATACAACAATAATACTGCTCATAATACCAGCCTCCTGCCTTTAGAATTGGAAAGTTTCTTTAGAATTTCTGTAAGTACTCATTAATTTCCCATTCTGTAACCTGAGTGCGGTATTCTCTGTATTCTGCACGCTTTGACTCAATCAGCTTCTGTGACAGTTCTTCTCCCAGTACTTCCTGCATAAACTGATCTTTCTGGAATTCTGTGATTGCTTCTCTTAAGCTTGCCGGAAGCTCCTCAATTCCAAGTGCATTTTTCACCACATCTGTCATTTCGTAAATATTCTCATCTACACTCTCCGGCGGCAGGATCTTGTTTTTAATTCCTTCCATTCCGGCAGCCAGACATACGGCAAGTGCCAGATATGGATTTGCTGCACCATCCGGACTTCTGAGTTCGACTCTTGTGCTTTCCCCTGATACCCGTGGAATACGGATCAGAGGAGTCCGGTTATTGGCTGACCAGGCAATATATACCGGTGCCTCATATCCGGGAACCAGCCTCTTATAGGAATTCACGATCGGATTTGTGATAAAGCTGATCGCTTTAATATGTCTCATAAGTCCGCCGATAAAATAGTAAGCCTCCTGGCTCAGACCATTCGGATCTTTTTCATCTGCAAAAACATTCTTTCCGTCTCTTGACAGAGACATATTCAGATGCATTCCTGAGCCATGGATACCATCCTTTGGCTTTGGCATAAATGTAGCATGAAGCCCATGTCTTTTTGCGATTGTTTTGGTAACAATCTTAAATGTCATGATATTGTCTGCTGCATCCATCGCCTCTGTATATTCCAGGTCGATCTCATGCTGTGCCGGTGCCATCTCGTGATGAGATGCCTCCACACCGTACCCCATATCTTCCATTGTAAGAACAATATCACGTCTTGCATTCTCTCCCTGATCCAAAGGTCCCAGATCAAAATATCCTGCACGTTCATTGGAAATCGTCGTCGGATTTCCCGCATCATCCGTCTCAAACAGGAAAAATTCGCATTCCGGTCCTACGTTAAAGTCATATCCCATCTCTTTTGTCTCGGAAAGTACCTTCTTAAGAACATGTCTCGGATCGCTTTCGTAAGCTGTTCCATCCGGTCTGTAAATATCGCAGATAAATCTTGCAACCTTTCCCTGCTGCGGCCGCCACGGGAAAATTTCAAATGTATTCAGATCCGGGTGCAGATACATATCCGATTCTTCGATTCTGGCAAATCCTTCTATCGAAGATCCATCAAACATACATTTATTATCCAGTGCTCTCTTAAGCTGGCTTACTGTAATCGCTACATTCTTCATTGTTCCGAAAATATCGGTGAACTGCAGCCTGATAAATCCCACGTCTTCTTCCTCGACAAGATTCAGGATATCTTCTCTCGTATAATTTTTCATACTCATACAAATCCTCCCGTTTTTACTACTCATAAAATGGCGTATTCACACCATCTCGCTTAACCGCCAGGTGATGTACATTCGCCAAATGCAGATCCGTTGTGCAAGCACAAATCTGCACTTGGCTCATCGCATCCACAAAAAGGGCGTTCTCAATCCATTTTGAAAACGCCCTTGTTTGTTATATTATAATTTTCGTCTGAATATTTGTCAATACTCTTAGTCTTCTACGAGTGCTGCTGTGATGATTGCCATAGAATAAACTTCTTCTGCATTGCATCCACGGGACAGGTCGTTGATCGGTGCATTAAGACCAAGAAGGATCGGTCCGTATGCATCAAAGTTACCAAGTCTCTGTGCGATCTTATATCCGATGTTACCTGCGTTGATATCCGGGAAGATAAATGTATTTGCCTGACCTGCTACTTCACTGTTCGGGCATTTTGTTCTTGCAACACGCGGAGATACAGCTGCATCAAACTGAAGCTCTCCTTCGATCGGAAGTGAAGGATACAGTTCTTTTGCTTTTGCTGCTGCATTACGCATCTTATCTACATCTTCACCCTTTCCAGATCCAAGTGTAGAGTAGCTTAAGAATGCAACCTTTGGATCGATACCAAAGTGTTTACCACATTCTGCAACTTCCCATGCGATTTCTGCAAGCTGCTCCTCTGTTGGTTTGAGATTAATCGCGCAGTCACCCATAGCAAGAACTTCGTTCTCACCTGTAGCTGACGGACGAACCAAAATGAAGCAGGAAGATACACAGCTTGATCCCGGTTTGGTCTTGATCAGCTGAAGTGCCGGACGTACGGTATCTGCTGTAGAGTAAGTAGCTCCTCCAAGAAGTGCATCTGCAACTCCCATCTTAACCAGCATGGTTCCAAAATAGTTGTTGCTCTTAAGTGTCTTTGCTGCCTGCTCCGGTGTAACACCTTTGCTCTTACGAAGTTCGCAGAACAGTTCTACCATCTCGTCAAATCTCTCATAATCATCCGGATCAATGATCTCTCCGCCACGGATGTTGTATCCATACTTTTCAGCTGCTTCTAATACTGCTTCTTTATTTCCAACAAGAATTGGTGTAAGGAAGTTTCCTGCTAAAAGACGGGAAGCTGCCTCAAGAATTCTCTCATCTGTTCCTTCTGTTAAAACGATCGTTTTTGGATTTTTCTTCAGCTCATGAATCATCATGCCGAAGCCTTTCATATTGTCCATTAAATTGCCTCCTTATTTCGTGTGTTCGATACTTTCACATATACTTTACCACGTTTTTTTTGGATTGCAATTTAATTAAATTTTTAACAAGGATTGTATTTAAAAATAACCAAAAACCGGCGTTTTTTCCTTATTTACGGTATCCTTTATAGCCTTTCAGATTGTTGGCAAGAGCCATAACGATCGTATCTACATCATCTACCATCAGTTTTACACGTTCCGGAATCTGCTCTTCCTCTATCCCGTTTTCATATACATCTTTGAAATAGCCTTCAAAGAGCATACACACCATCCGGTTTAATTTTACTGCATTGTCATATGTAATACCACCAACATTGATACACCGCTTGCACATCTCAAAATCACGTGCCAGAAAGCTTGGTGTCTGAAGCATATTGTAGAAAAAGCGGTTAACATTTACAATATCTTCCGGAAACATTTCATAATATTCCCGCATTGCTTCTTTGAGTTTTACATTGTTATACTCAAAAAATAACAGATTATATGCTTCCGGATTATGAAATGCCTCCGTTGCATAACAATCCCACACACCTACATATACCTGCCACATATTCTTCCAGGATTTCTCAGCCTCATTCAGCCTGTCTATGTAACCGGTTAAAATTCTGAGTTCTGCATAGTATAAAAGTTCAGACACATTATCAAAGTACCTGTACAGACTTGCTGATGAGCACCCCATCTCCTTAGCAATCCTGCGGATAGATACTGCCTGAATCCCTTCTTGCTGAATGATCTCATGTGCTTTCTGGATATAATCCCTTCTGGATAATCCTTTAAAATAATTGCTGCTCGTACTCTGCTTCTGTTCTTCCATAGTTGCCTCTCATTTTCCATGTGAATCTCTACACAGATTGTATCCGGCACTCTTCCATACCGAATTCAACCATTTTTTAATTTTAGTCATATTACTCTTTATTATACATGATTCTGTTTTTGATATAAAATAGAAAAAAGCTATAATATTTCATAGCTTTTTTCTATACATTATACCTTTAATTTCCCAATTGTAAACAGTTTTTTAACAATGAAAAATAAGCTCCATTTTTGTACCTTTTCCTTCTTCACTTTCCACATGGATTTCTGCGTTATGCAAAAGTGCTCCATGCTTTACAATTGAAAGACCCAGACCTGTTCCGCCGGTCTCTCTGGAATGGCTCTTATCCACCCGGTAAAAACGCTCAAAAATACGCTCCTGATGCTCTTTTGGGATTCCGATTCCGGTATCCTGGACAATGACCTTTTTCCCGTTCAGTGTATTTCCAACCCAGATATTTACTTTTCCATTTTCTTTATTGTATTTGATGGCATTTTCACAGATGTTGTAGATCATCTCATCCAGGATCTGACGGATTCCAAAACATTCCACATGTTCTCCTACCACTTCAACCTGTATTCTGTGTTTTTCTGCCTGAAGTGCCAGACGGCTCACGATCTCCCTTGTCATCTGATACAGATCCACATTCTCTTTTTCAAGCTCCACACTGCCCTCATCCAGTTTTGACAGCTTGATAATATCACCGACCAGGGTGATCATCCTGCTTGCCTCTTTATAGATCCGTTCACTGAATCCCTGCATATCTTCCGATTTTACAAGACCGTTCATCATAATTTCTGCATATCCCGAAATCGAGGTCAGAGGAGTCTTCAGCTCATGGGAAACATTTGCAGAGAATTCTCTCCTCATCTGTTCAATTGCTGCTTTTTCTTTATTCTGCCTGTCAATTCTTTCAAGCAGCGGATGCAACTCTTCATATACATCATTTTCCAGTGGTTCTTCCAGATCCAAATTGTTAATCGGTGCAATCAGCCTTTTCACCTGATGCCTTGTCATAAACCATGCAACACACCCCATCATGACCCCGATCGCAATCATATACGGTAAGATCATAAATGCTGTATTCCAGACCGTATCCATGCCTCTTGACACACGCAGGACAGAGCTATCATCCATCTTCAACGCATAATAGTACATCTCCTGTCCTTTGCTGTCTGACATACGGATATCCTGCCCACTGCCATTTGCCAATGCCTCTTTGAATTCTTTTCTTGATTTGTGGTTTGCCAGCGTTTCCTGATCATTTCCGGTATCATAAAGTACTTTTCCGTCTTTATCGATCCATGTTACCCTGGTGCGCCTACTGACCTTATCCATGGTGCCAAAATATTCTTCTCCGGATATATCTATTGCCGCCCGGATATATTCTGCCTCCTGAACCAGTTCACTGCGCCGGATATCCAGCGCCTGCCGGTAAATAACCAGAGTAACCAGAATATACGAGATCAGGAGTGACATCGTAACCACAAAAATCATACTTTTCTGGATTCTATTTCGCATCGATCTCTCCTATACGGTATCCAACCCCCCGGACAGTCTCAATATATTCTCCTGCCTGTCCCAGCTTCTGGCGCAAGGTTCTTACATGGACATCTACCGTTCTGGTCTCACCGTCAAAATCATATCCCCAGATTTCTTCCAGTAATTTATCTCTTGTCAGAACAATATTCTGATTCTCCATAAGTTTTCTCAATAGCTCATATTCTTTCAATGTTAATGCTACCGGTTCTCCCGCTACCGTTACTTCATGCTTTTTACGGTTCATGCGGATCTCACCCAGCACATAGGTATCATCCTCTTCTTTTTTCGATGTCCGTCTGAGTACTGCACGGATTCTGGATACCAGTTCCATCATTCCAAATGGTTTGGTCACATAATCATCTGCTCCCGCATCCAATCCCATGACCTTGTCATATTCTGCACCCTTTGCCGTAACCATGATGACCGGAATATCTTTGGTTCTCCCGGAAGTCTTCAGCTTCTTCAGGATCTCCATTCCATCTTCTCCCGGGAGCATGATATCAAGCAAAATCAGCTCTGGCAGTTCCTCTGCCAGAGCTTCAAAGAATGATGTGCCTTCTTCAAATCCACGGGCCTCAAATCCCGTAGTTTCAAGTGTATATACTACTAATTCCCGGATGTTCGCTTCATCCTCCACACAAAAAATCATTCTCGTTCTCCTTTAATTTCTTTTAGATTGCAGTTCCGCCTGCATGAATACCTGTAATTGAAAATTCAACCCACTCTGCAATATTTGTTGCATGATCTCCGATCCTCTCCAGATATTTTGCGATCATGATCAGGTCGATTGCCTCATCTCCGGCACTTCCTTTGTGATCGGAAATAAATTTTACCAGATCTCCTTTTACCAGATCAAAAAGATCATCTACCTCATCATCTGCTACCATGACTCTTCTTGCAAGCTCCAGATCTTTCTGTACATAGGCAGATACACTGTCTCTTACCATCTTTACAGTCGCCTCTGCCATCCGGTTAATATCCGTCAGATTCTTTTCCTCTGTTGATTTTGTTGCAATCACAATATCTGCGATATCCGCAGTCTGATCTCCGATACGTTCCATATCCGTGATCATCTTAAGTGATGCCGAGATTCTTCGCAGATCCCGCGCTACCGGCTGCTGCTGAAGTAAAAGCTTCAGGCAGAGATTTTCAATTTCTTTTTCCATCTGATCGATCTCGCTGTCTGCTGTAATGACAGCCTTTGCTCTGGCAATATCATGCCCTTCCAGGGCTCCTGTCGCTTCCTCAATTGCCGTCTCGCAAAGTTCTCCCATATGAATAAGCATCTCATTAAGTTCTTCCAGCTGTCTGTCAAATCTGTTCCGCATTTAACCAAACCTCCCTGTAATATAATCTTCTGTCCTCTTATCGGACGGGATCGAGAATAATTTTTCAGTATCATTATATTCTACAACTTCTCCAAGAAGGAAAAATGCGGTATTGTCCGACACTCGGACTGCCTGCTGCATATTATGTGTTACCATAACGATAGTATAATCTTTTTTCAATTCCATCGCAAGGTCTTCTATCTTGGATGTTGAGATCGGATCCAGTGCGGAAGTCGGTTCATCCATCAGAAGTACTTCCGGTTCTACTGCAAGTGCACGTGCAATGCAAAGTCTCTGCTGCTGTCCACCGGACATGCCAAGTGCACTCTTTTTCAGACGGTCCTTACACTCGTCCCAGATAGCTGCATTACGCAGTGATTTTTCTACAATATCATCCAGTTTTGCCTTTGAACGGATTCCATGCGTTCTCGGTCCGTAAGCAATATTATCATAAATGCTCATCGGGAATGGATTTGGTTTCTGGAATACCATTCCGACTCTTTTTCTCAGGACATTTACGTCCATTCCTTTAAAAATATTCTGTCCGTCCAGAAGGATTTCGCCGTCAATCCGGCATCCTTCTACCAGATCATTCATACGGTTGATCGACTTGAGAAGTGTGGATTTACCACAACCACTCGGTCCGATAAACGCGGTGATCTTATTTGGCTCGATCTCAAGGTTAATGTTTTTCAGTGCCTTGAAATCGCCATAATATAAATCAAGATTTTTTACACTTATCTTTGACATTTTCTTTTCCTCTCTATGCTTTCGTCAGTTTCTTCGCAACCACACCGGAAAGGGTGTTGATCGCAACAACCAGTACAAGCAAAATAACAGCTGTCGCATACGCCTGGTTCATATACAGCCCTTCGCTTGACAGCATATACATATGGATTGCCAGTGTCCGACCGGAACCAAGTACATTCTTTGGCACCTGTGCAACCGTTCCTGCTGTATAAATCAGTGCTGCCGTCTCTCCTACGATACGTCCAATGGCAAGGATCACACCCGCAAGGATTCCAGGAACTGCCGATGGAAGCACGATACGGAATACAGTACGGAGCTTTCCGGCTCCAAGTCCAAAGCTTCCTTCTCTGTAAGAATCCGGAACTGCTTTAAGTGCTTCTTCTGTCTGGCGCATGATCAGCGGAAGAATCATAATCGATAAAGTAAATGCACCTGCCAGAACGGAAAATCCCCATTTCAGCGTATTTACAAAGAACAGCATACCAAACAGACCATATACGATAGACGGAATGCCCGAAAGAGTCTCCGTCGTCAGGCGGATCACTTCGATAAATTTATTCCCCTTTCCTGCGTATTCCACAAGAAAGATTGCTGAAAAAATACCAAATGGTACTGCGATCAAAAGCGAAAGCAGTGTCATAACAACCGTATTGATCAATGCCGGTATAACAGATGCATTGTCCGATGTATAATGTAATGAAAATAATGACGGTTTAATATACGGAATTCCATTGATCAAAATATAAAAAATCAGGAACAGGAGCAGTGCAAACGTGATAAATGTCGCAAGCATCACAAGAAACATCAAAATCATGGATCCCGGATGTCTCAGATAGCTTTTTATCTTATCTGTAAAATTTTCCCGGTTGATATAAACAGGTTTTTTCGTCTGATCACTCATGTTCACCCCTCCTCTTAAGCAGCGCAACACTAAAATTGATGATCAGGATAAATACAAAAAGTACAACTCCTGTAGCAATCAACGCTTCCCTGTGAAGTCCGGTCGCATATCCCATCTCAATTACAATATTACCAGTCAGAGTACGGACACCGAGCAGAATATTATTGACCAGTCTAGGCTGGTTTCCTGCAATCATAATAACTGCCATGGTCTCACCGATCGCACGTCCGATTCCAAGTACGATTCCTGTGATCACACCGGACTTTGCCGCCGGAATCACAACTTTGAAAATACTTCTTTCCTGGGTTGCGCCAAGTGCCAGCGAGCCTTCATAGTACTGTGGTGGCACTGCACGCATTGCACTTTCTGTTGTCCCGATGATCGTTGGAAGGATCATCATACCAAGTACAATTGATGTAGTCAGGATTCCTTTTCCATCTCCGGATTTTTCAACCAATCCCATCATCTTTAAAGTTCTTCCGAAGTCCCGAATGATCGGAACTACGATCACCATGCCGAAGAAACCATATACAACTGACGGAATTCCCGCAAGCAGTTCAGTTGCTGCTTTTAACGGTCTGTAAATTTTCTTCGGGCAATACATAGCCATAAATACCGAAGTCAGAATTCCGATCGGCACACCAAATATAATTGCTCCTGCCGTCACATAGATACTTCCGATGATCATCGGAAAAATACCAAAAAGTTCATTTCCCGGACGCCAGATATCACCGGTTATAAATTTTACAAATCCTATCTGTCTGATTGCAGGGATTCCATTTGCAAACAAGAAGATGCAAATGAGAGCTACCGCCAGCACCGAAGTGCAGGCGGCAATGAAGAACACTCCCTGCATGACTTTTTCAGTCCATGCTTTTGATTTCATTCTTTAATTTCCTCTTTTATTTATTTGGAAACTTCATCCCATGTTGTAACATCCCCAACATAGATTGATTTTACCTGATCTGCTGAAAGCTCATCTGCCGTGTTAGCTTTATTTACGATCACTGCAATACCATCTGTTGCGATTACTGTTGCTTCAAGTTCTGAAGCTTCGTCATCTTTCAGTTCTCTGGATGCCATACCGATGTCATAGCTTCCTTCGATCGTAGATGTCATACCTGTTGTAGAATCTGAAGTCTGAAGCTCAATGTCTGCATTTGGGTTTACTTTCTTATATGCTTCAATCAGTTTTTCCATCAGCGGTGATACAGAAGAAGATCCACCTACTACACATTTTCCAGATGGTTTTGATCCTGCATAAGCTTCTACATCCGATACCGGAATGTATTTTTCATTTGATACGATTTCCTGTCCTTCTGTACTCATAATATATGCCATAAAATCTTTTGCAACTTCATTATCAAGATCTTTCTTCACTGCAATATTGAAAGGTCTTGACACTTTGTAAGAACCATTTTCGATATTGTCTGCTGTGGCTTCTGCTCCGTCAATCTTCAGAGCCTTTACGCTGTCATTTAAAGATCCGAGTGATACATAACCGATTGCATATTCGTCACCTGCTACAGTTGTAAGCATTACCGATGTATTATTTGTAATCTGCGCATCTGTTGTTGTCATATCTACTTTCGTTCCGTCTGACTGTTTTTCTTCTATTCCGAACAGCTCAATGAAAGCTCCTCTTGTACCGGATCCATCTTCACGGGATACGATTGTGATATCATTTGATGTATCAAAATCACTTCCGCTATCTGCGCTGCTGTTATCCGTACTGCCCTCTGCGCTCTTGTCAGATGATGATCCTCCGCATCCAACTGCCATTGTTGCTGCCATTGCTGCTACAAGTGCTACTGCCATTAATTTTCTGAATTTCATAATACTAAAATCCTCCGTTTTATGTGTTTTTGTTTTTTCTTTTCTTCACGGTCTCTATCATATAAAATGGTTGTAAAATCTGAAATCCTGGCTGTGTAAAGTTTTTGTTAAATATGATTTTTTCTGTTCAGTGTCAAAAAAGCAGGAACAGTCAGTTAACGTTGAGTATACTCCTCAACAATCAATTGACTGCTCCTGCTTTCTTATAATTACTTTCTTGTGTTTCTTTATCGGATCATAGGATTCTCTATGATCTCCGCATCCACTTCTTCTGTTTTCTCCGGAACCGGCTTCTCACCGCCTTCTTTCAGACATTCCAGAATTGCTTCATTCAGTGACAGCATCTTGTCATCCAGTGCCGATACCATATCCGCACATTCCTTTAGTTCCCGGCTGATATACTCCGGTGCCTGTCCTTCAAACTTGTAATAAATCTTATGCTCCAGACTCGCCCAGAAATCCATCGCAATTGTCCTGATCTGGATCTCGACCTTCGTATCCACCACACTGTCCGACAGAAAGATCGGAACGGACACCAGCATGTGGTAGCTCTTGTATCCACTTTCCTTCGGATTCTTGATATAGTCTTTGATCGACAGAACCTTTAAGTCACTCTGATTCCCGATCATCTCCGCAAGCCGGTAAATATCGGATGTAAACGAACAGATCAGACGGACTCCTGCGATATCATTGACATAGCGTACCATATTCTCAATACTTGTCTCATATCCGTACCGCTTCAGCTTTTTCACAATACTTTCTGCGGATTTGATCCTGGTCTTGATATGCTCGATCGGATTATATCTGTGTACATGTTGAAATTCATCGTTCAGTATCTCCAGCTTCGTCCCTACTTCTTTCAATGCGGAATTGTAAAGAAACATGACGGTCTTCCAGCTGTCTACGTCATCGTAATACTTCATTGCTGACTGCATGTAATCTCCCCTTTTTATGTATACTTCCCTCCGGAATCTATCTCCCTTTTTCGTCCCGAAAGTAAAATCAGTATACCATTTTTTCTCTTTGAAATCTATACAGCCCGGGCAAGCTTCATAGTATTTTAATAAATTAGATAATCTCAATCTGACACATTTCTTTTATTTTCGCATTGCATGAATCATTTCTACAATGTCGTATCCATAACGTTCACCCGTTGCCCAGCCATACCCTTCCGGATTTTCTTTCTGCCCCAGCCACTCTACATACGGTGCGCTCCCCTTTGTCACGTAAGAGTAACGGTCATCTACACATTCCTTGACAAGTGCTTCGTCTGTCGCATAAGCTTTCAGATGCTGGATCTGTGCCCGGATCCCGGTTCTGACATCCGGGTAGGAATTCCCGGGTACGCCTCCTCCCGTCGTCCCGATCCCGGCAAAATTATACTGGGTGATCTGCATATCTCCACCATACTGCAGCCAGCCTGTCTCCTTCATCGCCTGTGCAAATGCAACCTCCGGACGGACGCCTTCTGCCGTGGCTTCTTCATAATACATCTGTGCAAATGTCTCAATATCCGGTGCACCTCCCTGCGTCAAAACTTCTGCCGGATAAGTGCTTCCATACGCTTTAAAATAATTTACCAATTGCCAGGCGCGGATACTGCTGATCCCCATCACCGGATACTGTCCCGGCTGGATGGATGCTTCTACCGCTTCAGCCTCGGCAATGCCTTTTGCTTCGGTGTCTGATAGTTGCTGCGCTTCTGTCATCTGGGCTTTAATTGTGCTGTCTGCCTTTGTTGATTCCGTGCTGTCTTTCCTGCTTTTCTCTGTGTTCTTCTGCTTTGCAGTTTTTTCTGATTCTTCTATATAGGTTCTGCCTTTTTCATCTGCGTTCCCGGCTTTGGACTTACCATATATCATACCAATCGATACAAATATCATACAGATTCCCAGTATAACCCGGATTATAGTTTCTCGTTTTATTCCAGACATTTTTCTGATTCCCTGTCTTTTTTCTCTATCCTATTCCATGTTATTGAGAATGATTCTCTTTCTTTCATAAACTTTAGTATCAATATAGCACATCATATCAGAGAATCATAGAATAAAATCTGTCTCCTTTACTTTCTCCCCTAAATCCGCTATACTGAAAATCACTTGATACAAAAACATTCTTCGCCTGACCGGCATTTTTCATATTTATTATAAGGAGGATTTTACCATGTTCCGCTTATGGGGAAAAGAATTTAAAGACAATCATATGATCAAAGACACCACCATCTGTGATGACAGCGACGATACAAGAACCCACAAGATTTTCAATGCTCTGGATGAGATTTGCTATGAATTTGATCTCAGCAAACCGATCTGGCTGGATGTGAATATCAACGAATTCAAGCGGCATTCCAAAGCGAGATTCTATCAGGACAGTTTTGTGGATTCAATTGATTTTGATTTTCTGGAAATCCAGGTAATTGAAGAATAGAAAAAGAGAGAATTTTTCAGCCGCATGAAAAATCCTCTCTTCTTCTATCTCTTCGTTTCATCCGAATAAATTCCACTGGAAAGATATTTCTTTTCCTTATTTACATATCTATTTAATAGGTTTTTGTTGTTTTGAATTATATCGTCTTATAACATATATGTCAAGTATGAAAACTATGTTTTTATTTTTGTACAATCCAAACAGCATCTCTCCTGACATCTTCCTGTTAAATAAAAAGAAACAGAAATCCCAGACAGCTTTGCTTTTGCATCTGTCTGAACTTCCTGTTTCTTTTTATATTTCTCTCAAATTTTTTATTCTTCTAGAATCTTCACCCCAAACTTCGGAAGCATTTCTCCCTTTTCTACAGCATTTCCACTTAATAGATCCATCTTTCCTGCAAATTCTTCCGGAATTTTCAGATCTTCATCCTTAAAGTTCATCACAAAGTAGAAACTCTTCTCTTCTCCGTTACGTTTTACAATCTCCAGTCCGTTACCATTTTCTGCAACCGGATTTACCCTGGCATCTTCTGCTGCCATAGAAAGAATCTTATCTGTTCCAACAACTTCCATACAGCTTCCAATATAATATAATTTTCCTTTTCCATAATCATGTCTGGTCACTGCCGGCATGCCTGCATAGAAATCTTCGGCATATTCGCCCAGTGCCTCCGCACCTTCCAGATGCATCAGATCACAGACGATCTTACATTTACTCTGGCTTCCGTCCTTAAAAGTTACTATATTATACTGTTCCGGCGCAAGAGCATCAATTTCTTCTACCCAGATACCGGCCATCTCTTTTAATGGTCCCGGATATCCGCCCAGATATACATTGTCCGACTCACCAACGATACCACTCATATAAGTCGTCACCAGAATACCGCCATTTTTTACATATTTCTCCAGTGCTTCCTTCATCCCCGGTTTTACCATATAAAGAACCGGTGCTACGATCATCTTATATTTAGAAAAATCTGCATCTACCGGAATCATTGTAACCCCCATATTATGATCATAGAAATAGCGGTAATACCGATGGATCTGATCCACATATTTGAGACTAATGGATGGTCCACTTGTGTATTCCAATGCCCAATAGTTATCCCAGTCAAAGATTACACCGACCTCTGCTTCATTAACAGTTCCCGGAATCACATTACTCAGTTTTTCCAATTCTTCACCTAACTGTTTCACTTCGCGGAACACTCTTGTATTTTCCGTTCCGGCATGAGCAATGACTGCTCCGTGGAACTTCTCACATCCGCCTACACTTCGGCGCAACTGAAAGAACTGGATTGTATCCGCACCGTGCGCCATGGTCTGATAGCTCTGCGCGCGCATCTGACCCGGACGTTTAAGTGAGTTATATGGCTGCCAGTTCTGTTGGCTCGGTGTCTGTTCCATCAGCATAAACGGCTGATCTTTGAGTCCACGCATCAAATCATGCTTCATTGCGACCAGACTCCATGGTGTATTATAAGAAGGATAATTATCCCAGGAGATCACATCCATTTCCTTTGCCCATTTGAAATAATCAAGTCCTTTAAAGGTTCCCATCATATTTGTAGTGATCGGTGTCTCTTTGTCAAATTTACGGATTGCTTCTTTTTCCATCTTGAAGTTATTCAGCATTCCGTCTGAATTAAAGCGACAATAATCAATCGATAGTCCGGCAAAAGCTGTCATATGCGGTTCTGCCGCATCTTCAATCCCGTCACCAAGAGCATCTGGAAGTACTACTTCATCCCAGTCATAAATCGTATGTCCCCAGAATTCGGTATTCCATGCTTTGTTCAGTTCATCCAGTGTCTGATATTTTTCACGCAGCCAGACTCGGAAAGCTTTCTCACAATTTTCGCAGTAGCATTCTCCACCATACTCATTGCTGATATGCCAGCAGGTTACATGTGGATTGTTCCCGTAACGCTCGGCAAGCTTTCCGGCCAGACGGGATGCAAACTTCTGAAACACAAGGGAATTCGGGCAAGCATTATGACGCTGTCCGAATTTGTGATGTCTTCCCTCATAATCAGTCCTTGCGACCTCCGGATAACGCTTTACCATCCATGCCGGCAGCGCTGCTGTTGATGTAGCAAGCACGATATCGTAATTCTCCTGGCTGAGCATAGCAATCACTTCATCCAGTTCTGTAAAATTGTAAGTATCTTCCGATGGCTGGATCTTTGCCCATGAAAATACATTAATCGTTGCACTATTGATACGGGCATCTTTGAAAATGCGCATATCTTCTTTCCAGACCTCTTTTCCCCACTGGTTCGGGTTATAATCTCCGCCGTATAAAATCCTCTTAAATGGTCGTTTCATAAGCTTCTTCCTTTCTCATTGATATTTTCCTATTACTATAATAGCAGTTAATAAAAGGACCGGCAATTAAAAGCCGATCCTTTTGTATTTTTATTCTTATAATATGAAATGCAATAATTATGCAAGTTTTTCTCCAGTAAGCATCTCATATGCCTGCAGATATTTTTCAATTGTTTTGTCCACGATTTCCTGTGGAAGTGTCCAGTTGTTATCTGGATTAGCTGTAAGCCAGTCACGTGCAAACTGTTTGTCAAAAGACGGCTGTCCGTGTCCCGGTTCATATCCGTCCGCCGGCCAGAATCTTGAACTGTCCGGTGTCAGCATCTCATCACCGATCACCATATTGCCTTCTTCATCAAGACCAAATTCAAATTTGGTATCTGCAATGATAATTCCTTTGCTGAGTGCATATTCTGCACATTTTTTGTAAAGAGCAATGGTGTTATCACGAAGCTTTTCAGCTAATTCTTTTCCTCTTCCCGGAAAATATTTTTCCAGGTGATCTACACTCTGTTCATAAGAGATATTTTCATCATGATCACCGATCTCAGCTTTTGTAGATGGTGTATAAATCGGTTCTGGCAGTTTGTCAGATTCTTTTAATCCTTCCGGAAGTTTAATTCCACATACTGTGCCATTTTCCTGATAGCTCTTCCAGCCGCTTCCTGTGATATAACCACGAACGATACATTCGATCGGAAGCATGTTGAGCTTTTTACACATCATGGATTTCCCTTCATATTTCTCCTGTTGGAAGAATTCCGGCATCTCTTTTGTATCTACAGAAATCATATGGTTCGGAAGAATATCTTCTGTCATATCAAACCAGAATTTTGACATCTGTGTCAGAACAGTACCTTTCTTAGTCACTTCATTGTTAAGAATTACGTCAAAGCAGCTGATACGGTCTGTTGCAACCATGATCAGGCTGTCGCCATTGTCATAAATCTCACGTACTTTACCTTCTTTGATCGGTTTTAATTCCTGCATGTTCTTACACCTCATTGATTCATTTTCTTAATAAATAAACGGAGTTTTCTTAACTCTCAATAACCGTAACACCTAACATAATGAGTGTCAAGAAAAACAGGCTTTCTTGCTTATTAGCATTTTTTATTATCATTTATTACTTTAAAAACTGCCGGTATTTTCTACATACTTTTTCTTATACACATTAGACAAAAAATGGTTTCTCATTTTATGCACATTGTCTCGGTCATGTTTTTAAATCCACATTGGCATATCCGTATCCTTTTTCAGGATTTCTCAACTCTTCTATTGACTTTTGCATTTCGATGATTATACTTTATTATGATAAATCAATATCAATAATACATATTTAATATATTGTTCATGTATTATTGGTATAGCAAAAGGAAGTGAAATTTATGCAGCAAGGCATAATAGAAAAAAATCATATGGACATTCTATGGCATGATTATGCACTGAATAAAGAAGATACCATTCCTATCACAAAGGCCGGACTAATTGAAAAAGCCTCCGTTGTCGGTAGATGTGGCATGATGCTTCTTTCCTGTGGAACCGGAGCATGGCGTGTTCGAAGCTCCATGAAT
The DNA here is from genome assembly GCF_027697525.1 of Coprococcus sp. AM97-35. Taxonomy (NCBI): domain Bacteria; kingdom Bacillati; phylum Bacillota; class Clostridia; order Lachnospirales; family Lachnospiraceae; genus Coprococcus; species Coprococcus sp. AM97-35. The sequence goes on from NZ_JAQESL010000027.1 coordinate 27,675, forward strand.
ACCCTTTCCAGAGAACTGGGAATCACCTGTACCGCCGACATCGGTCTGATGTCCATTGAATACACCTGTTTTGACGGTGAAAACTGTTTTTCACAGTCGCTGTGTCTGACCAATACCGGTGTTAATACTTCGAAATTGAACCGACTGGAAAACTTCATCAACGATTTCCCAACAAAGGAAAAATATCTTTCCGGTGAACAGATTCATTCTTATCTGGATGAGATTGAACGGATCCATGGCCTTTACTCTCCAGTTGCACTCGGATTTGCCGCAGCATTTGCCTGTGGGGCATTTACCTTTCTCCTTGGTGGCGGACCGGTAGAAATGCTTCTTGCTTTTTTCGGTGCCGGTATCGGCAACTTTGTAAGATGTAAACTGACTAAGCATCATTTCACATTATTCTTAGGCATTACTGTCTCTGTTGCTGCTGCCTGCCTTATCTATGCTACACTTTTAAAAACAACTGAACTGTTGTTCGGCATTTCTCTTGCTCATGAAGCCGGATATATATGCTCTATGCTTTTCATCATTCCCGGTTTTCCATTTATCACCAGCGGAATCGACCTTGCAAAACTGGATATGCGATCCGGCCTGGAACGACTTGCTTACGCAATGATCATCATTCTTGTCGCAACCTTGACCGCCTGGATCATGGCACTTATCCTTCATTTAAAGCCAAGTGATTTCCCACCTCTTTCTCTCACACTCTGGCAACATATACTATTCCGGCTTCTCGCCAGCTTCTGCGGGGTGTTCGGCTTTTCTGTTATGTTCAACAGTCCTAAAGAACTCTCTGCCACAGCCGGTATCATTGGAGCAATTGCCAATACACTCCGTCTTGAACTGGTAGACTTGGCCTCCCTGCCTCCTGCAGCCGCAGCTTTTATCGGTGCCCTGACTGCCGGAATTCTGGCTTCTGTATTAAAAAGCAAAATCGGTTACCCGAGAATTTCTCTGACTGTACCTTCTATTGTCATCATGGTACCGGGACTGTATCTTTACCGGGCAATCTATAATCTTGGAGTGATGTCTCTGCAAACCTCTGCATCCTGGTTTGCAGCTGCAATACTTATCATTCTTGCCTTGCCTCTTGGACTTATCTTTGCAAGAATTCTGACGGACAAGACATTCCGTTATTGCACGTAAAAAAGAATTTTAAATAAAAAGATGCATCTGATCTTTTTTCAACCAGATGCATCTTTTTATTTATCATATACAATTTGATCCGCTTTTTCTATATGCCTTTCCAGTCTGTCAGAAAAGTGTTCCAGCGGAAGGAAAACCCCCATTTCATCAAATCTTTTTCCTTCTTCCTGCAAGAAATCCTGTCCGTAATATACCACAGAATTTGGCAGTTCCTTTTGAAGTTCCATCATAATATCCCACACAGCTGCATAAGCTTCAGCCTCCGTCTTTTTTTCTTTTACGGTATCCGGAAGTTCATAGATCAGAAGTACTCCGTCATGCTCTCCCATCTTATATTCCTGTGTTTCCATTGTTTCTGAATCATAACAATGCCTTTTCTTATATCCATGTGCCAGATACATTTTTACTTTATCACGCTTCTGATAAACTTTTCGAAATTTTTCATATTCTTTTTCCTTTACATGAATCGGAAGATTTTCCAGAAGCTTTCCCTCTTCATCTGTCAAAAAAATAGGATTTGTCTGTCCATCCGCATTAAATTTAAACGGTATCAGAAAAGCATTTCTTAAAAGATCGAACATACTGTTTTGGCACACAGCCATGAGAAATGCAGTCAGATCTTTATTTTCATATGCATCGAATAATGCAGCGGTGAACTGCTTTGCGGGAAGATTCTCTGTCACAAACTCATCTCCGGAATCAATGGCATCGTAAAAAGTTCTTTTCAGTCGCCTGCATGCCTCCGGGTTTGCAAGAATCTTGTCAAATAACATCTCGGCTTTTTCTTCTCTTGGAAAAATGGTTGCCATATCTATCCTTCCTTTACTATAAATCATACGATTATTTTTTATCCGACTATATTATAGGGTTATCCTGGTTATTAGTAAATTACATAATTCATATTGTGATCATATCAATATGACATAAATCCAATTTGTATTTTTTTAAGAATAATGCCTGATTTCTTTCTTGAATCCATGCTCCTCTTTACATTTTCTATACACATGTTAAAATAATTTCATCAAATATTTTGAGCTACTGTGCAGAAAGGAATTTATCTATGTCAGATTATTACATTTCTCAAATCTATCCTTCTGACAAGCGAGCCAACGATGAAGTGGACGCGCTCCTTATCTCAGAAGGGATCCGCAGAGATGCCAACCTGGATTACACCTGCGGCATGTATGACGATGAGATGCACATTATCGCAACAGGAAGCTGTTTTGGCAACACCTTACGATGTTTTGCCGTAAGCCATGAACATCAGGGAGAAGGACTGATGAATTCCATCGTCTCTCATCTGATTGAATTTCAGTTTTCAAGAGGGAATACACACCTTTTTCTTTACACCAAATGTAATTCTGCCAAGTTCTTCGGTGATCTTGGATTCTATGAAATTGCCCGGATCGATGGACAGATTGTCTTCATGGAAAACCGAAAAACCGGATTTCAGAATTATCTGCGTACTTTTGCAAAAGATGCACTTCCAGAAGAATTGACTGCTGAGACTCCCACCAGAAAGATTGCTGCTCTCGTCATGAACGCCAACCCGTTTACCCTCGGACACCAGTATCTTGTAGAAAAAGCGGCTGCTGAAAATGATCTGCTTCATCTCTTCATTGTCAGTGAAGATGCCAGCCTGGTTCCATTCAAGATCAGAAAACAACTCGTCATGAAAGGAACAGCACACTTGAAAAACATCTGTTATCACGACAGTGGTCCATATATTATCAGCAATGCTACTTTTCCAAGCTATTTCCAGAAAGATGAGAATGCAGTGATTGAAAGCCACGCCATGCTGGACCTGACGGTATTTACGCAGATTGCAAAGGTGCTCAGTATCACTCGCCGTTACGTAGGGGAAGAGCCTACTAGCCTGGTTACCGGAATCTATAACCGGATCATGTCTGAAAAATTACCGGAACAGGGCATCGAATGTATCGTTGTCCCAAGAAAGACCTGTGAGGATACACCGATCAGCGCTTCCAATGTACGTCTTGCCCTGCAAAATGGTGACTATGATACCCTTTCGAAGCTGGTACCGCAAACCACACTGGATTATTTCAAAAGTCCGGAAGCAATTCCTGTAATCGAACGGATCAGACAACAAGAAAATGTTATTCATTATTAGGAGGATCTGCTATGAAAGGACAGGAAGTAGTATTAACCGACATGCTCGCCTGCCGCGAGCGCCGCGTTAATATACAAAATGAATATATTCAAAGATATCATTGCCCAGTGATTTCATTCTGCATGAATATTCCGGGACCTATAAAGACGAATGAACAGATCAAAAAAGCATTCCTTTCCGGAAAGGAAGCACTTTTTGCTGTATTACAAAAAGAGAACATTCCGATTCTTACCCAAACTGAGTTTGATGAGAAGACTGGAAATGAAATTATTCTTACAGTCGACTATCCGGCAGATAGAATTAAAGAACTAACAACAAAAATCGAAGAAACCCATCCCTTCGGACGTCTTTTTGATATGGATGTGATTGGAACAGACGGAGAAAAACTCTCCCGCGGCGTCTACCGCAAATGTTTGATCTGCGGCTGTCAGGCACAGGAATGTGCCCGGTCACGAAAGCATACCGTCGCTGAAATGCAGGCAAAGATCGAAGAGATGCTCTCATAACAATATTGAGAAACGGGAGAATGCATTTTCAAACAGCATTCTCCCGTTTTTTAATTTCCATCACTATATTTCTGAAAATCTCTTTACCTGCTCCGGTTTCTCCGGATGTTCTCCTATCATCTTCTCCATCCAGACCATATGGTACCAACGCCCAAATTTATAACCACACTTCCGGAATTCTCCGATCAAACGGTATCCCAGATGTTCATGAAACTGCTTGCTGTTCTTTGTCAGATATTCATCGTCTTCTTCCGGATATCCAATGCATGCATATAGATTGATGATATTCTGTGCTTTCAGTGCAGTTTCAAGTGCCTGATAAAGCAGTTTTCCAACACCACCGTGCCTGCAACCCTTCTTTACATAAATCGTAGTTTCTGCCGACCAGTCATATGCAGCCCGTCCATAAAAAGCTCCTGCATATGCATAACCGATAATCTCGCTGTCTCTTACTGCCACCAGATACGGATATTTTTTCAGTGTGTGACGAATCCGTCCGGTAAACTCTTCCAGTGTCGGAACATCATATTCAAATGTAATTGCTGTGTCCGTTATATATGGTGCATAGATACTTAAAATTTCTGCTGCGTCCGCTTCGGTTGCCGGACGGATCTTGATTTCATTTGTATTCATTTTATGCTCTTGACTACTATATCCAATTCCTGTCAATTTCTTCTTTTAATTCACAGAACATTTTATAAAACTTCTGTTTTGCCTGCGTAATAATCCCCATTGCAATCTTTCGGTTATAAGAATGTATTACATTATTTCTTTCTTGTAATGCAGATAACCATAGTTCTTCATCCTTTATCATACCTGCTTTATATACTGTTTTGAGAATCATTTTCGGAGAATCTGTTGCTCCTTCTGCAAATCCATGTATCTCCAATATTTCTTTCATCATCTTCCATGACTGCTACACAATGTATATCATGTTTTTTTGCAAATGAAATAATTTCGTCTATAACTTCCGTTTTTATTCCTGTATTCGCAAAAGTCTGCATTTTTCCTTCCTCCCACTACCATAACTTTAATCAGAGAAATCATTATATTTATTCTCCTACTCTTCATACATTGATTTCTCCAGATATTATTCGACTGGTAATTCCGTTTAATCTATAAAAATTATCATACCATGAATCAAATTTCTATACAAGCAGGATTGTTTCTCTTGACACACCTTCGCTAACTGTATATACTGTATATATACAGTTATAACATTTTAAGCGAGGTGAAAACGTGAATATATTCATAGATAACAAAAGTGGTGCACCCATCTATGAACAGATTTTTACACAACTCAAATCGCAAATTATAAGTGGAACATTGCCATCTGACGAAGCTCTTCCTTCCATTCGAAGCCTTGCCAAAGATCTACGAATCAGTGTCGTAACAACCAAGCGGGCTTACGATGAACTGGAAAAAGAAGGTTTTATTTACACGATTGCAGCAAAGGGCTGTTTCGTTGCTCCACTTAATACGGATCTTTTGCGTGAAACAAATCTGAAAAAAATTGAAGACTACATGGAAAAAATAGTACATCTTGCAGCTTCCTGTAATCTAAGCGAACAGGAACTTACTGAGATGCTTCATTTCATGATGGAGGAATAGCTTATGACCACATTTGAAACAAATGCTTTAGAAATAAACGATTTGAATAAGAACTATCCTGGATTTTCCCTGAATCATCTAAATCTCACTCTTCCCAGTGGATGTATCTTAGGACTCATCGGTGAAAATGGTGCCGGAAAAACTACCACCATTAAACTAATTCTGGATATCATAAAAAAAGACAGCGGTTCGATTCGAATTTTGGGAAGAGACTGCACTTCTGCTACTACTATCTTGAAAGAAGAAATTGGCGTTGTATTAGATGAAGTTGGTTTTCAGGAATGCCTGACTCCTTTACAGATTGGACGCATTATGAAGGATATTTTCCACAACTGGGATCCTTCTCTATACGACCAATATCTCCAAAAATTTAACCTTCCAAATAAAAAAGAATTTGGTAAGTTTTCAAAAGGAATGAAGATGAAACTTGGAATTGCAGTTGCTCTCTCTCATCATCCTAAACTTCTGATCCTTGATGAAGCAACAAGCGGTCTTGATCCTGTAATGCGCGATGAAATCCTTGATATTTTCAATGATTTTACCAGAGATGAATCTCATGCAATTTTAATTTCTTCCCATATTGTAAGTGATCTGGAGAAAATTTGTGATTATGTTGCCTTTCTTCATAAAGGTAACCTTGTTCTTTTCGAAGAAAAAGACCGGCTTCTGGAAAAATACGGTATCATTCAATGTACAAAGGAACAGCTTCAGGAACTCGATCAATCTGCGGTCATCGGAGTCAAATACTCTTCTTACAATGTAGAAGCAGTAGTTCTTCGAGATCAGATTCCGAAAGGATTTAAGGTACATCCGATCAGTATAGAAGATTTGTTTATTTTTATGATAAAGGGGGTTCACTGAATATGAAAGGATTACTTCGTAAAGATCTTTATCTGATGATAAAATATTGTCGTTTATTTTTTATTCTGATTATTGTATTTTCCTTTGCCGGAGCATGGAATAACAATCTGTTTTTTGCATTATATCCTATTACAATTTCCAGTATTATCCCGGTAAACCTGCTTTCTTACGATGAAAAATCAAATTGGAGTCTCTATGCCTGTACCTTTCCCTGTAGCCGGAAAGAAATTGTATCCTCCAAATATATTTTAACAGTATGTACCCTTACACTTTCTGCCATCATTGTTGAAGTAGTGCAAACAATCAACATGATTATAAGACACAACTTTCATATTTCCGGTCTTCTTACTATTTTTACAATTATCTTTATAACCGGATTACTGCCACCTGCCTTTATGTTTCCGTTTACCTTCAAACTAGGTGCTGAGAAAGGTCGGTTTGCTTATTATATTGGATTTATTTTATTTTTCGCATTGCTTGGTTCGTTGCAATCTGTCATAAAAAATTTGCCTCTCGGACTTGCACATTTCCCTTTCCGAAGTGACTATATTTTGATTCTTTTTTTCATAGGTTTATTACTGTATATAATTTCCTGGATTCTATCCATAAAATTCTATCAGAACAGGGAATTCTAACATCATTATAGAAAGAAACAGCGGTTTACTTCCTTTTTTGTAAACCACTGTTTCTTTTTTATTTCATGATTTTTTCCATTCTCTCTTTGATAATGTCTGCAATTTCCCATCCTGCATAACTTTCGCAGATACAATCTCTTGAAATCACACCGCCGGCTTTATCTATATGGCCACCACCGCTTCCGATTCCATCGCAGAGCTTTTCTGCCACTTCATTTGCAAGATACTCCCGATCCGCGCTTCTTATTGAAACCTGATATCCACTGTCAATATCCGTATATGCAATGCTAACTTTGGCAACATCAACCTTTATTGCCATATCACCAATGATTCCAAGCACTGATTGCTCACAATGCATTGCACTGATCAAAAGATATTGCTTCTCTTTATCAAAATATGCATGGTACAAAGCTTCTCCTGCAATCATGAGGTCCTCCAGACTCATGGATGATTTTTTTAACCGTTCCAGTTCCGGATAATCTTTGCTTAACTCATCGCGCATCGCAATGTCATGCTTCTTGTACAAATCTACATAGGAAGAAGTATCTGTATACAATCCATATAAAAATGCAATACTTAACTTTTCATTCGCCTTTACATCATATCCTTCTTCTTTCAAAAGTTCCCAGACAATTGTAGAACAGCTTTGATAAGAATAGTCAATAAAAGCATTTTCTGTTTTTTTCATGGAAGGCATATGATGATCAATCATTGCTATATTATCCGCTTCAAAACGATATACATTTCCTCTTCCATATTGCCCATCAACCAGCAGTAGAAGATCTGTCTTTGGTAACTCTTTTACGTATTCTACCGGAATCTCACAGATATCAATCATGTACAAAAGATCTTTTTTTTGGATTTCATAATCTCCACTGTAAATAATTGACACATTGGTATCCTGTAGTTTTAAATATGTATACACCCCATATGCCGCAGCCAGTGCATCTGCATCTGGACTGTTATGACATTGAATACATATATTTTTGTACTTTAATAGCTGATTTAAAAAACCCATTTGCTCATGCCTCTTAAATTACTCTCATTCTTTCAGCATATTACCACATTTTTCCTTAAAGGTAAATAATTTCCTATGTAATATATGTAATAAAAAAACTGCAAACCCTTACGGTCTACAG
>NZ_JAQESL010000028.1:0-35672 GCF_027697525.1 Coprococcus sp. AM97-35
GGTGCAATATAAAGTTGGTAGAGTAGCATCTGTTAGCCGTGGAAGAGAATCTTTTCGACCAGGGCTTCCGGTGCCAAAACGGTACCAAGAAATCAGGCAAATAAAAATATATGGTGCAGATCAGCCGTTTTTCACTATATTTTGGAGAGAAAACCATGAAAAATATGAGATAAAACGGGATTAAAGTATCGTGAAGGTGGACGTACTGTAGGATCAGGACGTGTTGCTACAATTATCGAGTAATATTCGTGATGGCATTGAGCCGTGCAAATAAGTAAATAATATCAGGGAAGAGTGCTTGCATTCTTCCCTGTATTTTTTTACTTATTTATGGGGCGAAATCCCGCGATTGAATGAGTCAGTTGAAAAATCCTACGCTATATCTGATTTTTCTGAATCAAATAAATCTTAAGAGCAAGTTCTATTTCCGTATGTCTGGAATTATCTCTCAAATCAATTTCAAGTAAATCACAAATTTTCTGAAACCGATATTTCACAGAATTATAATGTAAAAAAAGCTTTTCAGATGCCAGCTTTAAATTCCATCCACAGTTGATGATAGACTGTAGTGTTTCAATCAGGTTTGCATGATGCTGGTCATCGTATTGCTGCAGAGGTTTTACATATTTATCGCAGAATTCAATTGCCTCGTTATTGGATGAAATAGAAAATAATAAGCGATAGATTCCAATCTGATCATAAAAGAACAGGCGGTTAAATTGCTGAATCTGATAGACAGTCTGGATGACCTGCTTTGCCTGTTGGTAGCTGTTGTGAATATTGATAATGTCATCTACATACATTCCAACTCCCATTGAAATAGTAAAAGGAACGGCGTTCAACAGACTGTGCTGGATTTGACTGAATGTATCTGCAAGGGTTTTACGGGCGCTGACAGGCAGTTTTCCAGTGATTAGAAAGGCAATAAAGTCACTCTGTGAATAATAAATAGTGGAAGGGAATGCCTGCTTGATATACTTAATAGAAGTATCAAAAATCTGGTCTGTATATTTCTGAAGCTTTTCATTTGTTCCGGTATCCAGATTACGCAGATAATACTTTTTAATATTGTTTATATCGATGATCGCAACAAATCCGCCGCCGTCCAGATTCCAGCCGTATAAATGGGCACGTGTATTGATCTCTTCACGCGTTTTGACGTTGTTAAGCATTAGATCACCTACAAAAGAAGAGTAATATTTCTCTTCGATCATTCGGTTACTGATTCGGATCTGCATACGCAGGATAATTACGATACTGGCATATTCGATCGCTGTTTTGTAGATATTGGAGTCAGTATCCGGATATGTCCGGTCAGAACGGTCAGAAAGAAGCATAATATATCCAAATTTCTGCTCTTTATTGACAACGTCGATACACTGATATTTCTCTCGGTATTCATTTAAAATAATTTCATATGATAATCCCTTCAGATAAAGACTATCCTCGCTTACATTTTCAGAAAAATATACTTTGTGGAAAACAGTATCAACATAGGCAGTCGGTTCCTGGATCAGAGTACTCAGTGTCTGCAAAATTTGATGGATAGAGCGGTCATTTATTGCCAGTTCCAGGAAACTCTCGTGAATCTTGGAAGATTCTTTTAGCTGCTCCGCCTGTTTGGATATAATTTCGGACAGAGTTGGATTGATAATGTCGGCAAATGCATAGATTGCCGGACAGTAGATCAGTGGCAAAGCTTTTTCATCACAAAGTTTTTTGGCATTTTCCGGAATAACCTTTATGTACCGGTCCGATTTGACAATTAGTGCACTGATATTTCTTGACAACAGCTTGCTGATGAAATCAAGAAAAGCATTAGGCGTCTTTTCCAGGGCATAGGTCGTTGTGATCACAACTTCATTTCCTTTTAACCACTGGAAGCCATCCGGAGTATCAACGACGGTTACTGTGGAGATTTCTCTGTGTACACCGAGATTTCCGGAAATAAGTTTTAATCCCTTAATAGTTGGCAGTTCTAATAGTTCTTCGACAGTCATTTTTAGTCTCCTTGTAATAAAATTGTATCTCAAATACAAAAACTGATAAAATAATTATATCACAAATACAAAAAAATGATGTCGAATATAAAAAAATCAAGATAAATTTGTACATGATATATATAGAAAGCAAAGTTATTAAGTTGTAAACTTATCATCAACAAGAGGAAACTGGATAACAAAAAAGGAACATGAAAGAAGAAAGGAAGAGAGTATATGGATTATGTAGAGATTTCTAATTCAATGATAGTGTATTTGCTTTGTGGTATTACTGTAGCAATTGCATTTGTTCAGGCTGTTCTTTATATCCGAATGGCAAAGAAAATGACAGTGAAGGCAAACATTCCGGCAACAGTGCCGAAGACAGCATTCAGAGTCGGTCTCATTTCCGCAATCGGACCTGCACTTGGTGTATTTATCGTAATGGTTGGTCTTATGACTTCGATCGGAGGTCCAATGGCATGGCAGAGACTTTCCATTATTGGTGCAGCACCGACAGAGCTTACTGCAGCAACGCTTGGTGCTGAAGCGGCAGGCGCAGAGCTTGGAGGAGCTGGATTTACACTGAAAGTTATGGCTGTCAGCTGGTTCGTAATGGCACTCAACGGAGCCGGATGGCTGGTTGTAACAGGTCTTTTTACACCTGCACTTGAAAACTTAAGAACAAAGATGAGCGGTGGCGATTCAAAATGGCTGGTTGTAATGAGTGGGGCCTGTTCACTTGGTATCTTCGGTTATCTGGATGTCAACGAAATTGGTAAAGGATGGGGAAATGCAGCAGCCGTTGCCGGTGGTATTATCGGAATGGCAATCCTTGAAAAATTTGTAGCAAAGAAAGTTCCAAAAATCAGAGAGTACAATCTTGGTATTGCAATGATCATCGGAATGTTATTTGCAATCATCTATGATATGGCAGTTGGAGCATAGGAGGGTATGATTATGGAAAATAAAGAATTAATGTCAGAATGGAAAAAGAATAGTATTAGAATCGGTACTCCTACAAACCTGCTCGCAGCATTTACATCATTTATACCGGTTATCTGGCTGTGTATTACCTATAACTGCTGGCCGGATCCGAAAGTAGTACTTGCAGGATGGGGAATGGTTGCATTATCATTTGGTGCATTCTATGTTGTTGAACCAATTTCTTACTATGCAGCTCTTGGACTTACTGGTACATATTTAAGTTTCCTTTCAGGAAATATCGGTAACATGCGAGTTCCATGTGCAACAATGGCTCTTGAAACGACGGAGAGTGAACCGGGAACGCTTCAGGCAGAGGTGGCTTCTACAATGGCAATCTGTGGTTCTATTATTACAAACCTGATCGCTACAACAGCAGCTGTTTTAGTAGGATCAGCAGTTGTATCCGTACTTCCAGATGTTATTGTATCCGCTCTTACAAAATATGCAGCAGGTGCAATTTTCGGAGGAACTTTTGGAACCTATGCATTGAAATATCCTAAAGTTGCCATCTTTGGTATGGGACTTCCGCTTATCCTTAAATTTACGATCGCTCCTCCGGCATGGGTACTTATCGTTGTGTCTGTATTCGGAAGCCTTGGATTTGCAAGACTGTTATATGTAAAAGAAAAGAAAACTGCTTAGTGGGAAATGAATAAAAAGCAAAAGATTCATAGAGAAAAGAGGGAATAAGCATGAGTATGTGGAAAGAATGTGAAGGTTTACAGGAAGAACTCGTAAAAATACGAAGAGAGTTGCATCAGATTCCGGAATTTGGTTTTGATCTTCCGGAAACGCAGAAATATGTAACAGATAAATTGGATGAACTCGGAATTCCTTATAAATGTTCAGGAACAGACAGCAGTATCATTGCAGAAATCAAGGGTGGGCAGCCAGGTAAGACGGTTGCACTTCGTGCAGATATGGATGCACTTAAGATTACGGAGGCAAATGATGTCGATTATAAGTCCAAACATGAAGGTCTGATGCATGCCTGTGGACATGACAATCATATTACAATGCTTCTTGGAGCCGCAAAAGTTTTAAATGCACACAAAGCAGAGATTAAAGGAAATGTAAGGCTTTTGTTCCAGACAGCAGAAGAATTATCCAAAGGTGCAGAGATCATGATCAAAGATGGCGCAATGGATGGTGTAGACGCTGTATTTGGACAGCATATTGGAAGTATCATCAACAAAGATATCCCGGCAGGAAAGGTCATTATTACTCCTGGATGTTGTATGGCATCATTCGACAGATTTGTGATCCATGTAAAAGGAACTGGCTGTCATGGATCTACTCCGGAAAAAGGAACAGACCCGATCACAATGGCATCTCATATTGTAATTAACTTACAGGAGATCATTGCACGTGAAGTTTCCGCAGTAAAAGCTGCAGTTGTAACAATTGGTTACTTCCATGGTGGTGTTGCTTATAATGCAATTCCAAGTGAAGTAGAAATCGAAGGAACGATCCGGGCACTGGAAGAACCGATGAGACAGTACCTTGCAAAACGAATTGAAGAGATTGCAAAGAGCACAGCGGCAACATTCAGAGGAACAGCAGAAGTTGAGATGGACTGGGGAGCACCTCCGGTAATCAATAACGATGAGATGGAAGCACTTGTAACTGAAGCCGCAAAAGAAGTTGTAGGTGAAGAGGATGTTGTAAGTAAAGTTCCGGCACCAAATATGGCAGGAGAGGATTTTGCATACTACTTACAGAAAGCACCCGGAGCATTTTTCTTCCTTAGTTCTTCTAATCCGGTAAAGCATACGGATGTTCCTCATCATAATCCACACTTTAATGTAGATGAAGACGTGCTCTACAAAGGATCAGCAATGTTTGTAAAGATTGTAGAAGCTTATCTGAAGTAGTATAATAAAGCAAAAAAGGCAGGATAAGAGTATGAATGCACAGATGATGATTTTATTGTATGCGGTACTATTGTTTGTAGTGATCTATTTTATGATGGTAGTTCCGGGAAAGAAAAAGAATAAAAAAATGCAGGAACTCCATGATTCGATCAAGGTTGGAGATGAGATTCTTACAATGGGAGGGATTATCGCAACAGTAAAAGAACGGGATGGTGAAATCCTTACAGTAGAGATTGATCCGGAAAAAGAAATCTGTATGAAAATTCTGGTCTATTCTGTATCTACGATTCGTAAATAAGAGCTAAGAGCAAAGGGTGTTTCTCTGTAATATACCAGAAAAACACCCTTTTTAGTATGTTTGTGTACAAGAAAAACTGCCAGTAGCAGTTTTTTTGTAGTTTATAGTTTTTGGAAAATAATAAAAAATCAACCATGCTAAAAATGACCAAAATTCATTTTTTAATTATGAAATTATTGTGACTATTTGATATTGACCATCAGTCATTTTTTTGTATAATATTCTATAGAATAAAAATGTAAAGACAGGGAGATGATTATTGTGGTCAAAGCGGGAAAATGGATAGCAAAACACAGATTTATAATTTTGTTACTGGGGATACTGCTTTTGATTCCGTCATTTATTGGAATGGCGAAGACAAGAATTAACTACGACTTGCTCAGTTACCTTCCGGAATCACTGGAAACAGTAGAAGGACAGGACGTTATGGTGGATGAATATGGTATGGGTGCATTCGCCATGGTTGTTGTAGAGGATACGGACATGAAAGATATCCAGAAGCTGGCGGATCAGTTTAATAAGGTTGATCATGTCGAAAAAGTATTATGGTATGGTGATGTGGCAGATCTTTCACTGCCGGTAGAGATGATACCATCCGATTTGAGAAAAGCCTTCTACAACGGAGATGCGACACTGATGCTCGCATTATTTGACAATACGACTTCATCTGACGAAGCAATGAATGCAGTCGGTGAGATGCGTAAGATTGCCAGCAAACAGTGTTTTATTGCAGGTATGACAGGTGTTGTAGCCGATATCAAGAATGTAGCAATGAAAGAAGTCCCGATTTATGTTGTAATTGCGGCAATTCTTTCTTTTCTGGTGTTGGAAATTACCGGAGAATCCTTCCTGGTACCGATTTTTTTCCTGATCAGTATAGGTGTAGCAATTGTATATAATCTGGGAAGTAACATTTTCCTTGGCGAGATCTGTTACATTACAAAAGCGCTGACGGCGGTATTGCAGCTGGGTGTTACGATGGATTACTCCATTTTCCTGCTGAATAGCTACGAAGAGAACAAGCGCCGTTTCCCGGGAGATAAGAACCGTGCGATGGGACATGCGATTTCTAATACATTCAAATCCATTGTAGGAAGTTCTGTCACCACAGTAGCAGGATTTGTAGCTCTTTGTGTTATGACATTTGCACTTGGTCGTGATCTTGGTATTGTTATGGCAAAAGGTGTTATCATTGGAGTGCTTTGCTGTGTAACAATCCTTCCGGCAATGATTCTTATCTTTGATAAACCGATTGAAAAAACCAAGCATAAACCGCTGATCAAGAGCATGGATAAGGTTTCGACATTTATCACCAAACATTATAAAGTATGGATCGTTGCTTTCCTGATCTTGCTTATTCCTGCTATTTATGGCAATAATCATACAAAAATTTATTATAATATTGCACAGTCACTTCCACAGTCACTTCCATCAAATGTGGCAAACAGTGAACTGAAAGATGACTTTGATATGAGTACAATGCATATAGTTATGGTAGATAAAGACATGGATGCCAAAGAGAAAAAGGCAATGATGAGTGAAATTGATGATGTCAAAGGTGTAAAATGGACACTTGGACTTAACTCCATCGTTGGATCTTCTATTCCGGAATCGATGATCCCGGATGATGTAAAGAGTATGCTTCAGGGTAAGGATACCGAGTTGATGTTTGTATGTACCAAGTATGAGTCTGCAACTCCGCAGGTCAACAAACAGATCAAACAGATTGATAAGATTGTAAAATCCTATGATAAGTCTGGAATGGTAATCGGTGAAGCACCACTGATGAAAGATCTGCAGGATGTAACAGACATCGATCTGACAAGGGTTAACGTTATTTCAATCGCAGCAATCTTTATTATCATTTTGCTTATATTTAAATCCATCTCGCTTCCGATCATTCTGGTTTCGGTTATCGAGTTTGCGATTACGATTAATATGGCGATTCCGTTCTATCAGGGCAAGAGTCTTCCGTTCGTTGCAAGTATCGTTATCGGAGCAATCCAGTTGGGAGCAACCGTTGATTATGCAATCCTTATGACGACCAGATATCAGAAAGAACGTATGAAAGGCAAAAGTAAGAAAGAATCTGTTGCGATTGCACACAGAATCAGTATGCCATCGATCATTACTAGTGGACTGAGCTTTTTTGCGGCAACATTTGGTGTGACTTGTTATACACAGGTTGATATGATCGGTTCTATCTGTGAACTTCTTTCAAGGGGAGCGATCATCAGTGTGATCGTAGTACTGACTGTCCTTCCGGCAATGTTCCTGATCTTTGATCCGGTCATCTGCAGAACAACTGCTGGATACAGAGTGAAAAAAGATAAAAGTAAAACAGTTGTAGAGCCGACAGCATAGGCTCTGCTGAAAAGGGAGCAGGCTTAACTGATTGAAATCAGCAAAAAGCCTGTTCCTTTTTGCTGTCATACACTTAGAGAAAAATGGCATCTGAAGAAGCTTTTTGTACGTTGAAAATGGGAAGAAATGGCTGTGTACAGACCTTTCCAGAAAATAGAAGGTTGTTCTTTTGATTAAAATAGTATATACTATCTTAGTGTTACCCCAAAACATTCAAGAAAGGATTACATTTATGAAAATGCAGAAAAAACGAATCGTACAGTGCGGACTTTCTCTGATCTGTGCATTCGGTATCGCGCTGTCGGGGATGTCGGTACATGCAGAAGAGGTGGACAGCCTCGAAGATAAGACCAGTAATCTACAGAGTCAGTTGGAAGGGATCAACCAGGATCTGGTTACGATCAGCAATGAAATCGCTGAGACAGAAGTGAAAATTGAAGAGTCTAATAATGAAGTATTCCGTTTGGAAGCATCGCTCCAGATTTCCCGTAATAACGAGGAAGTACAGTATGCAAACATGAAGACTCGAATTAAGTACATGTATGAAAATGGTTCGGACACACTGCTTTCTATGATATGTGAAGCAAAAAGTATGGGAGAGTTCCTGAACCGTGTAGACTTTATCCAGAATATTACAAAGTACGATAAGGATATGCTGGAGAATATGGTGAAAGTACGTGAAGGTATTGAAGAGCAGGAGGCTGAACTGAAAAGCAGGCAGCAGGAACTGCTTGACCTGCAAAGCCAGCTGGACAGTGAACAGGCAGCGCTGCAGGCAAAAGCAGAAGAGACTTCGACAGACCTTGCCACGGTAAATGCACAGCTTGAGGCGGCACGTGCGGCACAGAAAAAGCAGGAGGAGGAAGCCCAGAGGAAAGCGGATGAGCAGTTGGCAAAAAAGGCACAGGAAGAGACAAAGCAGGCGTCAGCTTCCGCCGGAAGTAATACATCTGCGGGCAATAATTCCGGGAACAGCAGTTCAGCGGGGAATAACAGTTCTTCTGGCAATAATAATCCTTCTAACAACAATTCATCGAATAATACTAGTTCCGATTCTTCCAATTCCGGAAGCGGTGGCTATGTGATCCCATCAGGCGGTCTTACCCCGTCAAAGGGAAGGATCTGGTATAATGGACATACCGAGACTTACTATTCTCAGAAGGTACTTCCGGGAGGAGGGCTTGCGATCCCAGGACGCCATATAGCAAGTGACGGAACAATCAGGGATGCCGATGGTTACATTGTTTTGGCAAGTGATGATTACCCGAGAGGAACAGTTGTAGAGACGTCACTTGGTGCTGGAAAAGTATATGATACCGGAAGTGGATCCGGAAATATAGATCTGTATACAGATTGGTAAAAGAAAAGCGGGGCAGTAAAGGACAAACCTTTTACTGCCCCGCTTTTGAATTTAATGGGATATGTATTTTCAGTGAATCGAAAAAGCATATTTTGCTTTGTACTGGAGAAGTCCGGTTACTGTGCTTCGTAGGTTGCCTTAGCGTCACGTATCAGCTTGTCGAATTTATCTGCATCCCATGCAGCACGTCCTGTAAAGAGTCCATGCAGAAGAAACAGAAAGGTATTTACTCACCGGAAAGATGGGCTCACTACAAAGTTACAGGTGAAGCTGCACCGGAAGAATAAAAATGTTATAATTTGTTTATGGAATGAAGTCCTCTTGTGTGTTACAATACAAGAGGACTTTTGTTTTATAGAGAATAGTTGTCGAACGAAAGGGTGAAAACTATTAAAGAAAGGAAAGTGTTTACGGAAGAGAAAATTACAGTTCGGATGACAGATACATACCTGTTTGACTTTACGTTATAGCATACCTATTCGAAACTGGCAGGTTTTCTGACAAATATTCTGGGAGCAGCGATTGCTTTTATGGGAATCATCATGCTGGTTATGGGAAAGATAAAACTCGTGCAGATTATTTTTTATCTGGTAGCAGCGGTTGTGACGAATTCGCTCCTGGTAGGAAATGAACTTGCAGCAGTAAGACATGTAGAACTGTATATGATCGGCGGTCATGTGGACGGTCATCTGGCAGCGACGATGGGAGATGCAGCCATTGAGAATATGGAAAAATTTCATGTAGATAAAGGATTTATCGGAGTACACAGTATCAATTTTGATGTGGGTCTGACATCCATCGCAACACCACAGATGCAGGTGAAGAGAGCGATATTCGAAGCATCCAAGCAGGTGTTTGTTCTTGCTGACAGCAGCAAATTCGGAGGCGGATATGTGTCCGTGATCTGTCCGGTTAAGGATGTATACAAGATCATTACGGATTCGCAGATCAGCAAAGAGTATATCCGAAAAGCGGAGCATGAACAGATTCCACTTGTGATAGCCGGAAACCGGGAGCAATAATATGATATATGAGAGAATACAAAAGGGGCGCTTTTTAAAGCGCCCTAATCGATTTATAGCAAAAATAGAAATAAATGGAAAAGAAGAAACGGTCCATGTGAAGAACACAGGGAGGTGTGCGGAACTTCTGGTTCCGGGAGCAGAAGTGTTTGTCCGGAAGTCTGAAAGTGCAGGGCGTAAGACTGGCTGGGACCTGATCAGTGTCAGGAAGGCTGACCGGCTGATCAATATGGATTCCCAGGTGACAAACAAAGTGGTGCAGGAATGGATTGAAGCCGGGAGATGGTTCAAGGACGTGAAGATCGTCAGACCGGAAGTTACCTATAAGAATTCCAGGTTTGACCTGTATGTGGAATATGAAGAGAAAAAAGCGTTTATAGAAGTGAAAGGGGTTACGCTGGAAGAAGAAGGCGTGGTAAAGTTTCCGGATGCACCGAGCGAGCGGGCAGTGAAGCATTTAAAAGAGCTGGAAGAAGCGGTGCAGGATGGGTACGAGGCTTATGTATTCTTTGTGGTCCAGATGAAAGGAGTACGTTATTTTACACCAAACAGACAGACTCACAAAGAATTTGCAGATGTTCTTGCAGAAGCAGCGGAAACCGGGGTTCAGGTGATCGCAAAGGACTGTTTTGTAACGGAGGATTCCATTGCAATTGCGGACGAAGTTCCGGTAGTACTTACCAATCCACAGCTCTATGAAGCACCGGAGCTGCTTGTGGAATGGTACAGAGAGCGGAAACGGGATCTGCCATGGAGACATCATGTAAATGCCTATCGGGTATGGGTGTCTGAAATTATGCTACAGCAGACGAGAGTGGAAGCAGTAAAGCCATTTTTTGAGCGTTTTATGACAGAGCTTCCAACGGTAAAAGATCTAGCCGAGGCACCGGAGGATAAGCTTTTAAAGCTCTGGGAAGGGCTTGGATATTATAACCGGGTACGCAATATGCAAAAAGCAGCGCAGAAGATCGAGGAAGAATACGCAGGAAAATTTCCGGAAAATTATGAGGAGATCAAGGCGCTTCCAGGAATTGGAAATTATACGGCAGGGGCAATTTCTTCTTTTGCCTATGGAATTCCAAAGCCGGCAGTGGACGGAAATGTTCTCCGGGTGGTATCAAGACTGCTGGCGAGCGATGAAGATATTATGAAAGCGTCTGTCAGGACAAAGATAGAAAATGCGATTGAACCGGTGATCCCGGAAGATGCAGCATCGGATTTTAACCAGGGGCTGATCGAACTTGGTGCGATTGTCTGTGTGCCGAATGGGGAGGCAAAGTGTGAAATCTGTCCTCTTACGGGAATCTGTGAAGCGAAAAGGCTGGGAATCCAGAATGAACTGCCGGTGAAGAAAAAGGCAAAAGCGCGCAGGATTGAGGAGAGAACCGTTTTGATTTTTAAGGATGGTGATCATGTGGCAATCCGGAAACGACCGGATAAGGGACTGCTTGCAGGTATGTATGAGTTCCCGAATCTGGACGGAAAGCTTACGATGGACGAAGTAACTGCTTACAGTAAATCTATCGGGCTTGCACCGATTCGTGTGAAAAAGCTGCGGAATGCGAAGCATATTTTCAGCCATATTGAATGGCATATGACTGCGTATGAGGTGATCGTGGATGAACTGGAGAAGAACTGCAAAGAAGAGATGATCTTTGCACATCCGGAAGAAATACAAAAGGAATATTCCATGCCATCGGCGTTTAGCGCATGGAAGGTGAAATAAAAGAAGGACATTGCTTTTCGATTTTGCGAAATGCGATGTCCTTTCTTTGGATCAAACAAAATAATTATAAGTGTTTAAATCACCTGACGTGCAAGCCGTGGTGACTTTGCACCTTCCTGTGCATAAATTAGTGTGTACAGGAAATATGCCATCACACATGCAGCAACTACATCCACTACGGAATGTTGCTTCAGGAACAGGGTTGACAGAATGATCAGAATGCTTAAAACAAGAGATCCTTTCTGGATCAGTCTGGAGTGCTGAAGCTTCTCGCAATGGGAAATTGCGATGTAACAACAAATAGAGTTGTATACATGAAGACTTGGAAGCACATTCGTAGGTGTATCCGTCTGATAGATCCGTTTAACCAGTTCGATACAGAAGTTATCACGTGTAAATACTTCCGGTCTCAGGTTCAATCCATTCGGAAATACCGTGCAGATGATCAGAAAAATGGTCATACCGCTGAACATGATCGCGGAGGCTTTGTAAAATCCCTGTTTATCATTAAAGAACAAATATCCCAGTGTGACTGCAATATAAGCAAACCACAGCAGGTACGGAATGATGAAATATTCACAAAACGGGATGTAGTCATCGAATATCGAATGGATTACAAAATAATTGTCGGTCACATGGCGTTCCAGATAAGTAAACCATGGAAAATAAATAAAAGCATATAGTAATACCCATGCATGGCTGTATGTATGCATCAGTGTCTTTAATTTTTTAAAAATATGACTCATGATAAAAATCAGCTCCTTCGGGTGAAGATGTTTCTTTCTTGTTACTAGAGGTAGTATAACATTAAAAATTTTTCTCGACAACAGACTTCATAAAACATTCATATTTTTTTCTATTCTCTATTTTACGGAGAAACCTTCAAAGATATACATATCATATTTATTCCGTGCAGTTTTATAAGCTTTTTGATTGCGGAGTGTCCAGACTGCCATCGGAATACGGTACAGATAGTGGTTCAGCCAGACGGAAGGATTGCCGGCATCTGCAAGTTTATAAGAAATAAAGTCCGGACGACAGATCAGGTTGGTCAGCAGGAACTGTACACAAAAGCGCACCAGAAAAGGATTTTCCGGATTCGTGCGAGTCAGGGCAGAAGAAAGCTGTCCACGAAGAACCTGAGGCGCATGCTTGTGAAACCATCGGATTCCAAGTGAGTTGAAAGACTGGACCATATAAGGCCCTTTATAATCCTTTAAAATATCCCATGCGGCAGGACAGAGCTTCATATTGCTGTCCGGAAGTTTCAGTTCAATCAGAAGAGGAACCCGCCCATTGACATAGCGAAGGACATCTGAAAAAAGTGGCATATGCTCCGAAGTTCCGGAAAGATGCAGGTGCTGTAGCGTATCAAACGTGGAATCCTCAACTGTCCCTTCGGCATTGCAGATCCGCTTTAAAGACTCGTCATGGAATACGACTACTTTTCCATCACGGGTGAGATGGATATCAAGTTCGATGGCAAGATTTTGTTTTACTGCCTCACGAAATGCCAGCATAGAATTCTCGGGAATCAGCCGGGAAGAATCATGTAGTCCGCGATGGGCATAATCCCGCTTGAGATAAGGGAGGATTTTGCTTCGGCGGGAAGTATTCGGCATGATCATATATAAATATAAGAAAAAACATACAACAACAGTTAAAAGAATCCAAAACAACAGCATAGAAAAGTCCCCTTCTTTTATGTAATAATTTTCAGTGTCTCAGGTTCGAGAGAGAACGAAACATCCTTCTGGAGATAAATCGGTTCGCCGTCAGAATGTACCGGAAGTGCTATTTTTGAGTGTACTTCTGCTTTTTTACAGCGGAAGATATGTACGCCTGGAAGTCGGGTATGCTTTCCGGAAAACACAGTCGGCAGAATTGCCAGAGCAATAATTTTGGGAACATTTGCAATCACAATAAAGTCCAGCAGATCATCATCCGGTTTGGCATCCGGGCAGAATTTGCATCCACCACCTTCATAAGGAAGATTAAATGCAGAGGCAAAGAAAACCCGTTTAAAATGAAGTCTTTTGGTATCGTCCAGAAGGATTTCCATCTCATCTGGCTGACAGCGGCGCAGACGGTAGAGTGAGCAGGCTGCATAGGCAAGTTTGCCCAGACCAAGCCGGTTAAAAAAGACTTTAACCCTGGAAATACAAAGTTGATGGCAGATAGCTGCATCGTATCCGATTCCGGAACTGACGGCAAAACGGTGAACCTTGTCATGATAGTGCAATACACCAAGATTGATCTTGCGCGTCTGTTCAGAATGAAGTACCAGATCCAGAGCTTTCATGGTATCGGATGGAAGGGCAAGTCCCCGGCCAAAATCATTGCCAGAGCCGATCGGAATGTAACCGAGGGTAACCAGGCTTAAATTCTGCAGACCACAGATTACTTCATCCACACTTCCATCACCACCAAGTACAACGATCGTAACAGGATCCCCGGAGGCGGTAAGCTCGGCGGCAATTTCCGTTGCGTGATGCCGGTGATGTGTAAAATGGATCTGGTAATCTATATGTTCTGCTATCAGCTTTAATTTAATCTTTTCCCATAGTGCAAGTCCCTGACCCGAGCGGGCGTTAGGATTGGCTATAAAATGATACATAAAGTCATCCCTTCACTTCTGTAAATTTAGTTTCATTCTAGCATCGGAATGAGAGGATATTGTCAAAAAAACAATAAAAATGCAAAAATTTATTGAGGCAGAGTGTTAAAAGTGCTATTCTGGTACATGTGTTAAAAAATAAACATAAAATAAATGGAGGTAATACTGTGAAATTTATAAGACAATTCTTGATTATCATATTGATTTCTTTTGCAGGAGAGCTTTTACATGCAATCCTTCCACTACCGGTTCCTGCAAGTATTTATGGCTTGCTGATCTTGCTGGCAGGTTTGCAGACAAAAGTAATTCCTTTGAAAGCAGTTGATGAGGCCGGTGGATTTCTGATTGAAATCATGCCGATGCTTTTTATCCCTGCAGGAGTAGGTCTGATGGTATCATGGGGAGACTTAAAACCGGTTCTTGTTCCGATCATGGTTACAATTGTAGTGACAACAGTGCTGGTTATGGGCGTGAGTGGAAGAACCGCTCAGTTTGTACTGAAGAAAGAGGAGAAGAAGGATGAGTAATATGCTGCATGGATCGACCTTTTTTTGTATGGCGATCAGTCTTTTTGGATATGAGGCAGGAATTTTTTTGCGTAAAAAGTTAAAAATTGGTATCTTCAATCCACTTCTTGTTTCGATTGTTTTTGTAATTATCGTGCTAAAAGTGACTGGAATTGATTATGATACTTATGATAAGGGATCGAATGTACTGAGCTACCTTCTGACACCGTCTACAGTCTGTCTTGCAATTCCGCTTTATCAGCAGATGAATCTTCTTAAGAAGAATCTGAAAGCGATCATTGCAGGAATTACAACAGGTGTATTTGCCAGCCTTGCCGGTGTATGGGTATTTTCTATGTTGTTCCACCTGAAGAAGCAGTTCTATGTAACGCTTCTTCCAAAATCAATTACCACAGCGATCGGTATGGGAATCTCAGAAGAGCTTGGTGGAATTGTGACGATTACAGTTGCTGCGATCGTAATTACCGGGATTATTGGAAATATGTTTGCAGAGGGAATCTGTAAGCTCTGCAAAATTGAGCATCCGATTGCAAAAGGACTGGCAATCGGAACAGCTTCCCATGCTATGGGAACGGCAAAGGCAATGGAAATCGGAGAGATTGAAGGAGCAATGAGCAGTCTTTCTATTGCAGTGGCCGGATTGATGACGGTTGTAGGTTCATTGATTTTCTATCACCTGTATTAGAGAGGAGTGTGCAGAATATGGAGAAAACAATTATCTGTATCGGACGGGAATATGGAAGCGGCGGACATGAAATCGGTGAATTGCTGGCAAAGCGTACCGGTTATGCGTTTTACGATAAAGAGAAGCTGTTTGAAATTGCAAAGATGCGCGGATACGAGAAAGAAATGCAGGAGTATCTGGATGAACAGCCGGTGGACAGCCTTCTTTATTCAATCGCAATGAATTTTGCAGAACCGAAGAAGAAGCCATATCCATTTAAGCTGATTGAAGAGCTTGTGGAAGAAGGACCATGTATTATTATGGGAAGGTGCGCAGGTTATCTGATGAGAAACCGAGAAGAAGCTTTTAGTGTGTTTGTCCATGCAGATATGGAAACACGAATTGAACGCGTGAAAGAGCGTGATCATATTACAAGCAGAATGAAAGCGAAACGTAAGATCCAGGATGTGGATGAGAAAAGAAGCGCTTTTCGTAAGGATTATACCGGACAGGAATGGGGAATGTCGAAGAATTATGATCTTTCGGTCAGCACTACAGAGTTGTCCTATGAACAGGCAGCAGATCTGATTCTGTATTATAAGAAGATGACAGAAGAATCTGACAGAGCTTAGAAGGTATAAAAAGAATATACTAGTTTGTTGAATCCAGAAATGGGAAATGACATGGCAGGTCATTTCCCATTTCTGGATTTTAGAGATATAGAAGGGCTCAATTTCTATATCTTAGTTTATAGAATACGTGGCTTCTATAAATTATTTATATATTCGTTACAATCTTTTAGAGGGCAAAATTTGATTTATCTAGGCATCTCCCATGCGTTATGATCCGTGTGAAGCAACATATGTGACTTGTGAGAAAGCGGTTTCTCAAAGAAATCACGGTACAGACGGAGTACATCCGGGTTCTCATGTGAGAAGCGAAGTGGTGCATTCTTATCAAGGAAATAAAGATTTTCACCACGTGTCCGTGCAAGTTCTTCTCCGTCATGGATTGGCTGACCGCCACCGCCGACGCATCCGCCAGGGCAGGCCATGACTTCTACAAAATCATAATGTACTTCACCATGTTCGATTGCTTCGATCAGTTTACGTGTGTTTCCGAGTCCGCTGACAACAGCAGCACGAACAGTAGCATCTCCAAGCTGAATCTCAGCTTCTACAACACCTGGCTGTCCACCAGGATTGCGGACAATCTTGAATGCATCCGGATCAGGGTTACGTCCGGTTACAAGGTAGTGAGCAGAACGAAGTGCTGCTTCCATAACACCACCTGTTGTTCCGAAGATAACACCGGCACCGGTCCATTCTTTCATCAGAGGATCGCATTCACGATCAACCAAAGAAGCAGGATCAATATGTGCAGAACGGATCATGCGTGTCAATTCACGAGTTGTAAGTACAACGTCTGTCTCGTGTCCGGCATATTCACCATAGAACAGTTCCATGTTACTTTCGCCTTTTTTTGCAACACATGGCATGATAGATACAGTAAACATATTTTCCGGTTTCACACCGATGGATTCTGCAAAATAGCTCTTCATAACAGAACCGAACATCTGCTGTGGTGATTTGGCTGTTGAAAGCTGTGGCACCAGATGTGGGTACTGTGATTTAAGGAAGCGTACCCATCCAGGGCAGCAGGAGGTAAACATCGGACGAAGATTTAATTCGCCTTTTGTAAATCTCTGCAGGAATTCATTTCCTTCTTCCATAATAGTAAGGTCTGCTGTGAAGGAGGTATCGAATACATAGTCAATACCCATTTTCTTCAGAGCATCCATGATCTTGCCGACAGTTGCTTCTTCACGGGAAAGACCAAGAGCTTCACCCCATGCAGCACGTACAGCAGGAGCAACCTGTGCAACAACGACTTTCTTGTCATCAGCGATTGCATCCCATACTTTCTCTGTATCATCACGTTCGCGCAGAGCGCCGACCGGGCAGTGAGTAATACACTGACCGCACAGAGAACAGGAAACCTCGGAAATCTTATGGTTGCCGGTTACATTAATGGTAGTACGGGAACCAGTACTTGTCACATCCCAGATATGTAAATCCTGGATTTTGTCACAGACCTGGATACAGCGCATACATTTGATGCATTTCTGTGAGTCTCTGATCAGCGGAAATTCTTTATCCCAAGGGAATTCTTCCAGACGCTGCTTAAATGGTATTTCGATGATGTTCAGGTCATTTGCAAGACTCTGCAGAGTACAGTTACCACTTCTGACACAGGTAGCACATTTGCAGTCGTGCTGGGAAAGGATAAGCTGTACAGTCTGTCTTCTGGCTGTACGAACCTTTGGGCTGTTTGTATGGATTACCATACCTTCTTTTACTACGTTGTTGCAGGAAGTTACCAGCCGTTCCATTCCCTCGAGTTCAACAACACAGACACGACAGGCTGCGATCTCGTTGATATCTTTCAGATAGCAGAGCTTTGGAATCGGGATATCCGCCATTTTGGCAGCATCCATGATAGTAGTACCTTCCGGGACAGATACGTTTATATTATCAATTGTAAGATTTACCATAATGTTTCACGACCTCCTTTGAAAATGCCGTAGCCGAAGTGGTCGCAACGCAGACATCTGCTGGCTTCCTGTTTCGCTTCTGCCTCGGACATGCAGTTTTCTACACCGTTAAAGTCACAGACACGTTCGCAGGCTTCACGCTCGGTCATGTTTACTCTTCCGCACGGCGGGCGGTCATCAAGACGCGCTTCAGGAATCTCAACGTCACAGCTGATAATGTGGTGATATCCCAGGTATTCGTCTATGTTAGCAGCTACTACTTTTGCAGCAGCAATAGCTTTGATTACGGATGCAGGACCGGAAGCACAGTCTCCACCGGCAAATACACCCGGAATGTTATCGAATCCGCCGTATTTTTCGGTTAAGATCTTACCTCTCTGTACAGGAACACCGGCTTCTTCAAAGTGCTGGTATTCAATATCCTGTCCGATCGCAACGATCAGTGTCTGGCATGGAATGAATACGTCAGGAGCACCTGTCGGACGTACACTTGCACGACCGTCTTTGATCTTACTGATCATCTGTGGTGTAACGTAGATTCCTTTTACGTGACCGTTTTCATCTGTTTCGATGCGGGAAGGAGCCATCAGAGTCTGTACTTCGATTCCTTCTGCAACAGCACCTTCAATCTCTGCCGGAAGGGCAGTCATATCTGCCACGCGGCGGCGGTAAACGATGCTGACTTTTTTAGCACCCAGACGTTTTGCGGTACGGACAGCATCCATAGATACGTTACCGCCACCGATAACGGCTACTTCCTGTCCGGTAAGATCCGGGTTCTGGTTCTTTCCTACATCACGAAGGAACTGAACAGCAGAAAGGACCCCTTCTGAGTGTTCGCCTTCGATACCAAGTTTCTTATCGGTACTTGCACCGATTGTAATAAGAACTGCGTCGTATTCTTCACGCAGACTCTGGATTGTCATATCTTTTCCAATCCGTTTGCCAAATTCAACTTTGACACCGGTCTCAAGGATGGCATTGATATCATCGTTCAGACGGTCTTTCGGCAGACGGTAGTTCGGGATACCATAGCGGAGCATACCGCCAAGTTCCGGCAGCATCTCAAATACGGTTGTCTGGTGTCCCATCAGCTGCAGATAGTAAGCTGCACTTAATCCACCAGGGCCACCACCAACAACGGCAATACGCTTTCCGGTAGATGGAGCGCATGGCGGCGGTGGAACTTTTCCGGCATAATCAGCAGCCATTCTCTTAAGACCGCGGATATTGACTGCATCGTCTACGATGTTACGACGGCAGCGTGCCTCACAAGGATGTTCGCAGATAAAACCACAGGTGGTCGGGAATGGATTGTCCTTACGGATCAGGCGGATCGCATCTGCGTAACGTCCTTCTCCGACAAGAGCGATATATCCCGGAATATCTACATGTGCCGGGCACAAAGATACACAAGGAACAGGCTGTGCGTACTGGCAGGTACATCTTCCCTGGCGCACATGTTCTTCATAGTCTTCCCGACATCCCATCAAACTCTTGTAAACCATGTGAGCTGCTTCATACCCGATCGCACAGTCAGCTCCTTCCATGATTGATACAGAGAGTTCTTCCATCAGGTCTAATGTTTCCATAGTTGCGTCTCCGTTCATAACGTCGGTCAGCAGGTTTTTCAGCTGCCACAGACCAACACGGCACGGCACACATTTTCCACAGGTATGTGTATGACACATCTCCAGGAAAGCACGAGTCATGTCAACAGGACATAGTCCCGGAGGACTGGATTCGATTCTTCGCTCCAGATCTTTGTAGAGCCCTTCGATAACCAGCTGGGCTTTGTCTGGTGCAGTGATTTCAAGTCTACTCATAGCTTTTTTCTCCTTTAACTTTTTTTGCTAATCTACAGGACAGATGAAGAAAATCATAGGGAAAACATCTGAATACTATAGATTAACTCTATGGACACACTTATAATGATATTGTATGCATTTTAGTACAATCTTGCAAGCAAAGTTAATAAATAGACAAATAAGTTAATTTTGTCACAAAATGATAAAAAATATCAGCAATATGCACAAAATGGCAGAACAACGATAAAGGGTGCAAAAAATAAAAAAATTATGTTACAATAACACTTGTAAAAGAGATGTCTGTTTTACAGGCACAATTAACAGAAAGGGCGGAACAGGAGAAATGAAAGTAACAGATTTTGGTGCAACAGTTAAAGGTGACGAGACAAAATTATATACGCTCACAAATAAAAACGGAATGGAGATTGCAGTATCCGATTACGGTGCAACGCTGGTACAGGTGATCGTACCGGACAAAGAAGGCAAGCCATGTGATGTTGTGCTTGGATATGATGAGGCAGCAGGATATGAAGAAGGAGATCTGTTCTTCGGCGCAATTGTCGGGAGAAGTGCAAACCGTATCGGAGGAGCATCCTTTGAACTGAACGGAGTGACCTATCAGCTTGAAAAGAATGATAATGGCAATAATCTCCACAGCGGAATGGATTTTTATAACCAGAGAATGTGGAAGGTAAAAGAAACCGCAGATGATCATATTACATTTGAACTGGACAGCCCGGATGGTGATCAGGGATATCCGGGAGCTGTACATATTGAGGTAACATATACTCTGACAGAAGACAATGCAGTGAAGATCGCTTACCATGCAGTTCCGGATGCAGATACTCTGATCAACATGACAAATCACAGCTATTTTAATATGGATGGACATGCATCAGGAGATGTACTGGATCAGCAAGTATGGATTGATGCAGATGCATTTACCAGAGCCGATGCCGAGTCTATTCCGACAGGCGAGATCACACCGGTAGAAGGAACACCGATGGATTTCCGCACAAAGAAAGCAATTGGCAAAGAAATCGAGACAGATTATGAAGCACTGAATTTCGGGAAAGGATATGATCATAACTGGGTTCTGAACAATAAAGGAGAATTTGCGAAAGTGGCAGAGATGTCCTCGGAAGAGAGCGGAATCACTATGGAAGTTTATACAGACCTTCCGGGAATGCAGCTTTATACAGGCAACTTTATTGTTGATGCCAAAGGAAAAGGCGGGGCGCATTACCACAAACGCCAGGCAGCCTGCTTCGAGACACAGTTCTTCCCGGATGCAATCCATAAAGAGAATTTTGCCGGTCCGGTATGCAAGAAGGGCGAAACTTACGAAACAACAACAATGTACAAGTTTATATAACAACAGATAAGCCGAAAAGGTGCCATGGACATAAAAATCCATGACACCTTTTTTGAAAATATGTGCTGTAAAAAATCAGCGAAGGAATATGAAAAATTCATTTTACGCTGTGGTATATCTGTGAAATCAGAAAATGCCATCCAGATAATGCCCGATCGAACGGCGGATATTACCTTCAAAATCAGTCTCTCCGTTATGCAGACACCATTCAAATACATTTCCGATAACCAGCATACGGATATCAGTGCAGATTTCATCCAGGGAAATCTTTGGCGCAATGATGCCGGCATCAATTGCTTTGCGAAGATAATTCTCTACGGTAAGGATCGGGTACGGTCGCTCGGTACGGATCGTTGGGTTCAGTGCCTGGTTGCGCGGTGTGTAGTAATTGGACATGAATTCTACTCCGAGTTCCCGGCAGTACTGTGCGTAATTCAGATAAACGTGGATGATACCGATCTTTGCCTCATCTGCATCTTCCGGCGTATCCAGAAGATCCGGATTGATGCTTGGCTGTTCTTCAATATAATAAGATAAAAGATCATCTTTGGTTTTAAAATGATGATAGAAGCTGCCGTTGGAGACACCTGCTTCATCACAGATATTTTTTATGGAAAGCTGATCGTATCCCTGCTTCTGCAGAATTGTCTTGGCTGCATGAAAGATACGTGCTTTGGTTTCTTTTGATTTTTTCTGTTGTCTGGACAGTGGCTCTTTTTCAATATCGCTTGACATTTGGTTAATCCTTTCTTAAAACTTTTCAGTCAGATTAGCTGTAGTATAGCATATTTAATAGAAAAAGACAAGAAAACCGAGCGAACTCTGTAATTTTAACGGGAATTGAAAAATAAGAGATGACATGGTATCATTAAATCCATAGCGAACAAAAAGAGAGGATTGGATATCAATGGATATTAACCAGAAAATAACAGAAGAACTGGGCGTAAAAAAGTGGCAGGTAGATGCGGCTGTAAAGCTGATCGATGAAGGAAATACCATTCCGTTTATTGCGCGTTACAGAAAAGAAGCACACGGTACACTGGATGATGAACAGCTTCGTAAATTATATGAACGACTGACCTATCTGCGGAACCTGGAAGAGAAAAAAGAACAGGTTCTTGCAAGTATTGAAGAACAGGGCAAGTTAACACCTGAGCTGAAAGCACAGATCGTGGCAGCAGAGACGCAGGTTCTGGTGGACGATCTTTATCGTCCGTACAGACCCAAACGCCGGACCCGTGCGACAATTGCAAAAGAAAAAGGTCTGGAATCACTGGCGGTTCTGATCTCTCTTCAGAATAGTAAGGAGCCCCTGGAAAAAGAGGCAGAAAAATATGTTTCTGAAGAAAAGGGCGTGAAAAATGTGCAGGAAGCGATTGACGGTGCGAAAGATATTCTTGCAGAAAATATTTCAGATGAGGCAGATTACAGAAAGAGGATCCGCGATCTGACGTTCAAAAAGGGTACGCTGGTTTCTGCTGCAAAAGATGAAAAAGCAGAATCTGTATACGAGATGTATTATGATTTTACAGAAGCGGTCAGCAAAGTAGCCGGACACCGTGTGCTGGCACTCAACCGTGGAGAAAAAGAAAAATTCCTGAGTGTTAAGATTGAAGCACCGGAAGAGGAAATTCTCCGTTATCTGGAAAAGAAAGTGATCCGCAGGGATAATCCATACACAACACCGGTTTTGAAAGAGGTTGTGGCCGACAGCTATCAGAGACTGATCGCACCGGCGATCGAGCGTGAACTGAGAAACGAACTGACGGAAAAAGCAGAAGATGGCGCAATCCTTGTGTTTGGAAAGAATCTGGAGCAGCTTCTGATGCAGCCGCCGATCGTTGGACAGGTTGTGCTTGGATGGGATCCTGCATTCCGTACCGGATGCAAGCTTGCTGTGGTAGATCCGACCGGAAAAGTAATCGGCACGACTGTAATTTATCCGACAGCGCCTACGACTCCGAAGAAGATCCAGGCAGCAAAAGATCTGCTGAAAAAGATTATTCCAAAGTATCACATCTCTTTGATTTCCCTGGGGAATGGAACAGCATCCAGAGAATCAGAACAGTTTATTGTAGAACTGTTAAAAGAGATTCCGGAAAAAGTGCAGTATGTGATCGTAAATGAAGCGGGAGCATCTGTGTACTCAGCAAGTAAACTTGCTACAGAAGAATTCCCAAAATTCGATGTCGGGCAGAGAAGCGCGACATCCATCGCAAGACGTCTTCAGGATCCGCTTGCCGAACTGGTAAAGATCGATCCGCAGTCGATCGGTGTCGGGCAGTATCAGCATGATATGAACCAGAAAAAATTAGGAGAAGCACTTGGCGGTGTGGTAGAAGACTGTGTAAATAAAGTCGGTGTGGACCTAAATACTGCATCGGCTCCGCTGCTTTCTTATATTTCCGGTATTTCCGGAACCCTTGCGAAAAATATTGTTGCCTACAGGGAAGAAAATGGAAAATTTGAGAATAGAAAAGAACTTCTCAAAGTACCAAAACTTGGACCAAAAGCATTTGAGCAGTGTGCCGGGTTTATGAGGATCCAGGGAGGAACCAATCCACTTGACGGAACCAGTGTACATCCGGAGTCTTATGAGGCGGCAGGAAAGCTTCTTGAAAAGCAGGGCTTCAAGCCGGAAGATATTGCAGGCGGCAAACTTACAGGTCTGTCTCTTACCATCAAAGATTACAAAAAGCTCGCTGAGGAACTTGGAATAGGAGAGATCACCCTTCGGGATATTGTCAAAGAGCTGGAAAAACCGGCGCGTGATCCACGAGATGAGATGCCGAAACCAATTCTCAGAACGGATGTCCTTGATATGAAGGATCTGAAGGAAGGAATGATTCTGAAAGGAACCGTGCGAAATGTCATTGACTTTGGTGTATTTGTCGATATTGGAGTGCATCAGGACGGATTGGTGCACATTTCCCAGATCACGGATCGTTTTATCAAGCATCCACTGGAAGCAGTCAGCGTAGGAGATGTTGTAGATGTAAAGGTGATGAGCGTTGATCTACAGAAGAAGCGGATCCAGCTTACAATGAGAGGAATTCAGTAATACATGTTCGGATATGTGACGGCGAATGAGCCGGAATTAAAAGTAAAAGATTATCATAAATATAAAGCGTATTACTGTGGCCTTTGTCAGTCGCTGAAGAGACAGTATGGCAGCGCAGGTCAGCTTACGCTTGCCTATGATATGACATTTGTGATCATTTTACTTACTTCTTTATATGAAAGTGAAACAAAGGCAGAAAGCCATCGCTGTAAGATGCATCCGTTAAAGCCACAGCCAATGCTGGAAAATGAGATCACAGAGTATGCGGCCGATATGAATCTGATCATGGCGTATTATCATCTGGAAGATGATTGGAAGGATGAGAAGAAAGTAGCAGGGCTTCTCGGGAGTATGGCCTTGAAGCGAAAAGTAGAAAAAGCAATTCGGAAATATCCAAGGCAGAGTCGTGTGATCAGAGAAGAAATGGCAAAGCTTTCGGAATATGAAAGTCAGGGTATACAGGAAGTTGACTATCCGGCAGGCTGTTTTGGCCGGCTGATGGAAGAGATGATGGTATATAAAGAAGACTGCTGGGAACAGCAGCTTCGAGGGATCGGTTTCTATCTGGGCAAATATATTTATATTATGGATGCTTACGAAGATCTGGATAAGGACTTGGAAAAAGGAACTTATAATCCATTAAAAAAGATGCATGAAGAAGCCGGATATGAAGAAAGATGCAGAGACATTCTGTGCATGATGATCGGCGAATGCGCAAGAAATTTTGAAATTCTGCCATGTGTACTGGACGTGGATATCCTGCGGAATATCCTGTATGATGGCGTATGGAAACATTACAGAAAGATACAAGAAAAGAAAAGCGAGGAAAAGGAAGATGACAAAGAATCCTTATGAGGTGCTTGGCGTATCACCAAATGCGTCGGAAGAGGAGATAAAAAATGCGTACAGAGAACTGAGCCGGAAATATCATCCGGATGCCAATGTGGATAATCCGCTTCGGGATCTTGCTGAAGAAAAGTTCAAAGAAGTACAGGAAGCTTATGATGAAATTATGAAAGAGCGGGCGAATGGAGGATATAATTACGGATACGGCGCGGGTTCAGGAAACTATTCTTATGGTAATAATTCCTATGGGAATCAATCTTATGGCAATGGCAGATATCAGCAGTACAATAATATGAATCCGGAGATGCAGGCGGCATTCAATTTTATCAATAACCGTAGATATCAGGACGCGATCAATGTGTTGAACCGTATGAATGACCGGACTGCACAATGGTATTATGCAAGTTCCATGGCCAACGCCGGCGTAGGCAACAATGTGCTGGCAAGGGATTATGCTGCGCAGGCAGTGAATATGGACCCGAATAACCCGCAGTACAGAGAGCTGATGAACCAGCTGAACTGGGGAGCACAGAGATATAATAGTAATCCGTTTGGTCAGGGATATGGCAATCGTAATTCCTCTCCGTGTGGAACTGGAAATATGTGCTGTGATCTGTGGATCGCAGATTCATTATGTGAATGTATGGGAGGAGATCTGTGTCCATGCATCTAAATACAAAAAAGATTGCATTTGCAGGCGTTATGCTTGCACTGACAGAAGTGGGGATTGCGCTTGGCAGTGTGATCGAAACGAATACCCTTTTTTTACTGGCGGCGGCGTCCTTCTTTGTCGGGATTGTGATTCAGGAATTTGGATTGAAAAGCGGGGCAGGCTTTTTATTGGCTGGAATTTTGCTGGCAATCCTTCTGTCTCCGAATAAATTATATGTGGTTTCCTATGCATTTATGGGATTTTATATTCTAATTATAGAAACAATATGGCATTTTTCTGGAAGAGCTTCTGGATGGATCAGAAGCCGTAACTTTTTCTGGCTCATGAAATATCTGGTATTTAATGTACTTTATATTCCGGGTTTAATATATTTCTGGAGTATGTTATCTGAAAAAAAGACCGCAAAAGGAATAATGCTTATGTCTGTTGTATTCGGACAATTTATACTTTTTGTCTTTGATAAGACATATGAATATGCAATGGGGAAAATCTGGAAAGAAAATAGACATAAATTCGGATTTTAAAGCATATATAATACAATAATGATGATGTGAGTGTCGAAAGTAAATTTTGCTGTTCACTGATGTAACCGGATTGTTCTATTGCTACGCAATTCCCATAATCCTCGAACACATCATAATAATAAAAATATAAATTTTTATGTATTTTTTGCACAAAAAAGTGGAAAATTTAACAGAAAAATTGTATAATATAAGACAGGACAAATAGGAAAGAGAGGATTCACTTATGAAGCAGAATAATATGCTTGCTATGATCTTGGCGGGCGGACGAGGAAGTCGTCTTCACGAGCTTACAAATAAAGTAGCCAAACCTGCGGTTTCATATGGTGGAAAATACAGAATCATTGATTTTCCACTTAGCAACTGTGCCAACAGCGGAATTGATAATGTAGGAGTCCTGACACAGTATGAGTCTATTTTACTTAACAGTTATGTAGCGGCAGGCCGCAGATGGGGGTTAGATGCCCAGAACAGCGGAGTCTATGTACTTCCACCGCGTGAAAAAGCGGATGCGGATCTGGATGTATACAGAGGAACAGCAGATGCAATTTCACAGAACATTGATTTTGTGGACATGTTTGCACCAGAATATGTACTGATTCTTTCCGGTGACCATATTTATAAGATGAATTATGATAATATGCTTGATTATCATAAAGAGACTGGAGCAGATGCAACAATCGCGGTCATTGAGGTTCCGATGAAGGAAGCAAGCCGTTTCGGTATTATGAATACGGACGATGAGGGAAGAATTGTAGAGTTTGAAGAGAAACCGGAGAATCCAAAGAGTAATCTGGCATCCATGGGTATTTACATATTCAACTGGAAGCTTTTAAGAAAGATGCTCCTTGCAGATATGAAAAATCAGGATTCCAATCATGATTTCGGAAAAGACATCATTCCGACTATGCTGAATGATGGAAGAAAGCTCTATGCATACAAGTTCAAAGGATATTGGAAAGATGTCGGAACAATTGATTCCCTGTGGGAAGCAAATATGGATCTGATCAATAGTAAAAATGAACTTGATCTGAATGATGATTCATGGAAGATTTACACAGAGGATACAACTGTGCTTCCTCAGTATGTTGGTCCGACAGCAGAGATTGAAAGAGCATTTATCAACCAGGGATGTGTGATCAATGGAAAAGTCAAAAATTCTGTATTGTTTACAGGTGCAAGAGTCGGCGAAGGTGCACAGATTATTGACAGTGTACTGATGCCGGGCGTTGAAGTAGAAGAAGGTGCAGTTGTAACAAGAGCGCTTGTGGCTGATGGCGTAAAGATTGGCAAAAATGCAGTTGTCGGATCAGCAGACAGTGAACATATTGAATTAGTATCAAAACGTGTTAAGGGGGATGAGTAATATGGCACAGGCATTTGGAATCGTAAGTTTTGCCGGCAACAATATCCGGGTAGGAGAGATGCAGAATTACCGTCCGGTTGGTGCTGTTTCATTCCTTGGAAGATACAGAGTTATCGATTTCCCAATCTCTAATATGAGCAACAGTGAAATCGAACATATTCAGGTTTATGTAAGAAGAAAACCGCGTTCTCTTACAGAACATCTTGGAACAGGCCGTCATTACAATATCAACTCAAAGAGTGGCCGTCTTCATATTCTTTATTCTGATTTTGCAAATGCAGAATGGAGTGTATACAATAATGACCTGGCGGCATATGAAGAAAATATGGAGTGTATTGAAGCTGTAAAATATCCATATGTAGTTATTGCACCAAGTTATATGATTTATACACAGAATTATGATGAATTACTTAAGACACATATTGAATCCGGTGCAGATATTACCCTGTTATATCACAGTGTGGATAATGCAAAAGAATACTATCTGAACTGTTCAACACTTAATTTGAACAAGCAGAAGGGTGTCCTTTCATTGGAACCGAACCATGGTAACGCGAAAAACCGTAATATTTTCATGGACACTTATGTAATGCGCAAAGATCTGTTTATGGAACTGGTTAAAAAGGGAAGAAAGATTTCTTCCATGTTCACACTTAATGATATTGTGAATATGGCATGCAGTGAACTGGATGTACGTGGAATGTCACATCGAGGATTCTTTGCATCTATCACAGATTTTAAGAGCTACTATAATGCAAACTTATCACTGATCGATATGAAGAATGCAGTGACTTTGTTTGATAAGAACTGGCCGATTTACACAAGAACAAATGATTCATGCCCAACAAAGTATTATGAAGGAGCAAGTGTCAAGAGTTCAGTAATTTCCAATGGATGCCTGATCGAGGGTACTGTTGAGAATTCGGTAATCGGACGTGGATGCGTAATTAAGAAAGGTGCAGTTGTCAAAGACAGTGTTATCCTTCCGGGAGTTGTAATTGGAGAGGATGCACAGATTGAAGCGCAGGTAGTGGACAAGAGTGCAAGGATTGTCCATGCAAAGGAACTGATTGCAGATCCGGAAAAACCAGGATATGTAAGAAGAAACGATACTTTATAATCAAAAGAAATTCAACAGAGAGAAGAATGTCGGCGTGGGCAGACTTCTCTCTGTTTTTTTGTTTCATAAAAAAAGAGGCTCATAACGAACCCCTTTTGCTGCTTTGTAAAATTATAATCTATTCGCGTCCCATTTGTAAAATCGGGCTGATCTTTTTGTAGATCAGGAATACGATCAATGATACCAGGAAACCTTTCAGCAGATTGAAAGGTGCAACAGAAAGTAAAACAAAAGTCAGAAGACTGTTGATATGACTGTTGACTGCGGTTCCCATGGCAATCAGTGCGTCGATCGGCATATGGAATGCAGCAGCGTATGCCGGAAGCAGAAGGTATGCATTGATAAAACATCCGACAATTGTCATAAAAACAGTTCCTGTTACCATACCGATGATCGCACCCTTGCGAGAATGTAACTTCTGATAAATCAGGGAAGCCGGAATACACATTGCACATCCGATCAGGAAGTTTCCGAGGTCTCCAACACCAGCTGTTGATGTACCTCTGATCAGGAGGTTCAACAGGATTTTGACCAGTTCGATTAAAGCGCCGGCTACAGGTCCCATGGTAAATGCTCCGACAAGGACCGGAACTTCACTGAAATCAATTTTGTAAAAGGTTGGTGCAAATGGAAGTGGAATATCAAATAACATCAGAACCATAGCGATTGCTCCGAGCACACCAATCTGTGCAATTACCTTTGTGCTGATACGTTTTTTTTCTTTCGTTGTTGTTTTTTGGTTTGTCATTACATCTGTACTCATTTTTTCTCTCCTTTTCTCTTGACATAATCAGATGAATTGAGGAGGAAAATCTTCGAAAGCCTATGCAAAAAAATCCCCGACGTAATACGTCGGGGGGATTATTTGCAAAATCACTTTTTCTTCTCTCATCCAGACTTTACTGTCGGTTTTGGAATTGCACCAAATCAGCTGTCAGAAATCTGACAGGTCGCGGACTGTAACCGCCGGTTGGGAATTCTGCTTATACTATAGCGATAAGAAGTCACCCTACCCCGAAGAATTTCCTTGTTCATTTGAACACATTATAGCGCAGGCGTATATAAAATACAAGTACAAGTTAAGAAAAGACAGTGTTTTTCTAAACCCGGAGTGAGCAGTAACGACTTGTTTCCAAAGATTCGGTATGATATAATCGGTGTGACTTAATCTGATATGGAGGAAAATGAATGAATATAAAGTTTGAAGTAAAAATGACAAAAAAAGCCATGTTTGATTTTATGCTCTATACTTCCTATACAAGCCTTAGTGGAATCGTTGGTGTGATTTTCGGTGGTGTAACACTGGTGCTGGGAATCAGACAATGTATGTTTGGAAGCTACAGTACAGCAGCAACGTTCTTTTTGTTTGCCGCAATTTTTCTGATCGGAAACCCACTTCATTTAAAAGCACGTGCGGCAGAACAGGTAATGCGCTCCCCGATGTTTCAGAAACCGATTAGTTATGAACTTAACGAAGAAGGAATCCGCATTTCACAGGATGAACAAAGTGTGCTTAATGAATGGGGAGATTTCCGGAAGGCAGTTTCAACCGGTCAGTCTGTAATTATATATGTAACAAAGGTAAGAGCACTGATTTTTCCAAGAGAATCCCTGGGAGAACAGTATGCGGCAGCAGTGCAGATGATTTCTACACATATGCCAGCCAAGAAAGTCAATATCAGACACGTCAGTGCAAATTAGGAGGCAGACCAGAAGATGATAATTGAAACAAGAAGTGCCAAAGAAACCTATGATCTCGGTAAGAAGATCGGGAGTCATGCAAAAGCAGGAGAAGTCTATACACTGGTAGGAGATCTCGGCGTCGGGAAGACCGTATTTACCCAGGGACTGGCAAAAGGACTGGGGATTGAAGAACCGATCAGCAGTCCAACCTTTACAATAGTCCAGGTATATGATGACGGAAGACTTCCGTTCTATCATTTTGATGTGTATCGGATTGGTGACATTGAAGAGATGGACGAGATTGGTTTTGAAGACTATGTATATGGAGACGGTGTAAGCCTGATCGAATGGGCGAACCTGATCGATGAGATTCTTCCGGCGAACCGGACAGAGATCACGATAGAAAAAGATCTGGAACAGGGATTTGATTTCCGCCGGATTACGGTAGAGAAAAGAGGAGAATAATATGCGCATTTTAGCAATAGACAGTTCGGGACTTGTTGCAACTGTCGCAGTAGTTGAAGAAGAAAACGAAATTTCCAAAACGATTGCAGAGTATACGATCAATTATAAAAAGACACATTCACAGACCTTATTACCGATGTTGGATGAAATCGTGAAGATGACGGATATGAATCTGGATACGATTGATGCGATTGCGGTAGCAGGAGGACCGGGATCATTTACCGGACTCAGAATTGGTTCAGCAACTGCAAAGGGACTGGGGCTGGCACTGAAGAAGCCTTTGATTCACATTCCGACAGTAGACGGACTTGCTTATAATCTGTGTTATACAGACAGGATCATTTGTCCGATCATGGATGCAAGAAGAAATCAGGTATATACTGGTATTTATCAGATGGACGGTGATAAACTGCAGGTTTTGGAAGCACAGATGGCAGTCGAAATCGATGAACTTGCAAAAAAACTTTGTACTTATGGAAAACCAGTGATCTTTCTTGGAGACGGTGTACCGGTGCATAAAGACAGGCTGGAGAAGGAATTGATGACGAATTATGATATTGCATTTGCACCGGCACATATGAACCAGCAGAGAGCTGCAGCAGTCGGTATGCTTGGAATTCAGTATTATAAAGAAGGAAAAACAGAAACTGCAATGGAACACAAACCGGATTATCTGCGTGTATCACAGGCAGAACGGGAAAGAGAAGAACGTCTGAAAGCAGAAAAAACACATGAGTAATAGAGATAACATAGAAATTACTTTGATAACAGAAAATGACAGAGAACGAATGGAACAGGTGGCGCAGATGGAAACAGACGTATTTCCGGATCCGTGGAGTTATCATGAGGTGAGATCAACTGTCAGACAGAAGCATACTTTTTGTGCGGCAGCAATGGAAGGGGATACCCTGCTGGGATATTTTCTGTGTTATTATGTTCTGGATGAATGCGAGATTGCAAGAATTGCAGTTGCTGAATCTGAAAGACGCAGAGGAATTGGACAGATGCTGTTTGGATTTATGGAACAGATCTGCCATGAAAAGCAACTGAAAAGAATGCTTCTTGATGTCCGTAAGAGTAATCAGACAGCGATTGCTTTTTATGAAAAAAACAAATTTGGAATCGATGGAGAGCGAAAGTTCTATTACGGAGGGAAAAATCCGGAAGATGCAATCCTGATGAGCCGTATGGTTTAGAAAATGGAAGAAATCGCAAGAATATACAAGACTTCCCACTGGAAGGCGTCAGTCTGTGACGTTATAATGTACCTGAACATAGAAAGAGCTGAAAAATGAAATGGCAGTCTTTTTTGCAAAGATACTCAGGAGGAAGTAAGATGCGTAATTATAAAAAAATTCAGACAGAAAAAAATACAGTCACAAAGATTGTGTGCAATAAGTGTAAAAAAGAAATCACAATAAAAAATGGAATACCGGAGGAAGAGATGCTTACAGTTGAAAAAAGATGGGGATATTTTTCGCACAAAGACGGAGAACTCCATCGATTTGATATCTGTGAGGAATGTTATGATACCTGGATAGCATCTTTCCAGATTCCGGTATATGGAGAACAGGAGTTAGAATGTTAGATGTATGTTTGCTTGGAAGCGGTGGAATGATGCCGCTTCCTTATCGATGGCTGACCGCACTTATGACAAGATATAACGGCAGCCAGCTGCTGATTGACTGTGGTGAAGGCACACAGATTGCGTTAAAAGAGAAGGGATGGAGTTTTAAACCGATCGATGTAATTTGTTTTACACATTATCATGGAGATCATATCAGCGGACTTCCGGGACTTCTTCTTACAATGGGAAATGCGGACAGAAAGGAACCGCTTACTCTGATTGGACCGAAAGGTCTGG
Organism: Coprococcus sp. AM97-35; assembly: GCF_027697525.1. NCBI lineage: Bacteria > Bacillati > Bacillota > Clostridia > Lachnospirales > Lachnospiraceae > Coprococcus > Coprococcus sp. AM97-35. Next base: position 32,755 of record NZ_JAQESL010000028.1, read on the forward strand.
AGAGAGTGGTGAGTTCTCTGCGAGTGATCGCGCCGGAACTGCCATTTGAAATCCACTATAGAGAAATTACAGAGCCAGAACAGATTTTTGAGATGGATGGATATCGTCTGAAAGCATTTCGTGTAAAACATAATGTGATCTGTTACGGTTATACGATTGAGATCGACCGTGCCGGCAAATTTGATGTGCAGAGGGCAACAGAACAGAAAATCCCGAAGGAATACTGGAAACACCTTCAAAAAGGTGAGACAGTAGAGCTTGACGGAAGAATATTGACGCCGGAGATGGTCCTTGGACCACCTCGAAGAGGAATTAAGCTTACCTATTGTACAGATACAAGACCGACGGATTCTATCCGGAAGAATGCAAAAGGGTCAGACCTGTTTATCTGCGAAGGAATGTACGGAGAAAAAGAAAAAGCGGCAAAGGCAGTAGAATATAAGCATATGACCTTTTATGAGGCAGCAAACCTGGCAAAAGAGGCGGAGGTAGGAGAAATGTGGCTTACGCATTACAGCCCGTCCCTGCGCCATCCGGAAGAATATATGGATGAAGTGCGGGCAATCTTTCCACATGCGATCGCAGGAAAAGACCGTATGACAACAGAACTGGATTTCCCGGAATAAGCAAAGCAGTAGAGAGAAGGAAAAATATGGATACAGAGAAAAAGGATATATTAATACTGGCAATTGAAAGTTCCTGTGATGAAACGGCAGCAGCCGTTGTAAAGAACGGACGACAGGTGTTGTCAAATGTGATCTCATCACAGATAGATCTACATAAATTATATGGTGGTGTGGTTCCGGAAATCGCATCGAGAAAGCATATTGAAAAGATTAATCAGGTAATAGAAGAGGCTCTGGAAAATGCAGAGGTTACACTGGATGATATTGATGCAATCGGTGTAACTTATGGTCCGGGGCTTGTTGGTGCGCTTCTTGTCGGTGTGGCAGAAGCAAAAGCAATCGCATATGCGAAAAAGTTACCACTTGTTGGAGTTCATCATATTGAAGGGCATATTTCTGCAAATTATATTGAGAATCTGGAACTGGAACCACCGTTCTTGTGTCTTGTTGTGTCTGGGGGACATACGCATCTCGTATGCGTCAAGGATTATGGAACTTATGAGATTCTTGGAAGAACCAGAGATGATGCGGCAGGAGAGGCTTTTGATAAAGTGGCTAGAGCAATTGGCCTGGGATATCCGGGAGGACCGAAGATTGATAAGCTTTCAAAAGAGGGGGATCCAGATGCAATCCCATTTCCACGCGCGCATATCGAAGATTCCCCATATGATTTCAGCTTCAGTGGCGTGAAGTCAGCAGTTTTAAACTATATTAACGGCTGCAAGATGAAAGGGATTGAATACAACCGTGCTGATATTGCTGCATCCTTCCAGAAAGCAGTTACTGATGTGCTGGTAGACAATGCAATGCATGCAGTAAAAGAATATGGACTTAATAAGTTTGCAATTGCAGGAGGCGTGGCGTCAAACAGTAGTCTTCGTGCAGCAATGAAACAGGCATGTGAAAAGAATGAAATAGAATTTTACTATCCGTCACCGATTTTCTGTACAGATAATGCAGCAATGATCGGTGTGGCGGCTTATTATGAATACATAAATGGAACCAGACATGGATGGGATCTGAATGCAGTCCCGAATCTGAAACTTGGCGAAAGATAGAGTGGGCGAACCACGAAATGCAGGTAAAAAGGAGAGAGTAATATGAACAGGGAAAAATGTACAGCAGTAGTCCTGGCAGCAGGAAAAGGAAGCCGGATGGGTACAAAAATACAGAAGCAGTATCTGGAAATATGCGGAAAGCCTGTACTTTACTATTCTCTTGCTGCATTTGCAGCATCTCCGATTATTGATGAAATTGTTCTTGTGACAGGAGAAGGTAAGACTGATTATTGCCGGAAAAATATTATAGACGCTTATGGAATCACAAAAGTTAACAAAATTGTGGTTGGTGGAAAAGAACGGTATGAATCTGTATATAAAGCACTAAGAGAAATAGAACCGGAAGGTTATGTCTTTATTCATGATGGAGCACGTCCGTTTGTTGATGAATCGATCATAGAACGAACTTACCAGGCAGTAAAAGAATACCGGGCATGTGTGGCAGGAATGCCATCGAAAGATACGGTAAAGATTGTAGATGAGAATGATTTCGCAGTAAATACACCGGAACGAAGATTTGTGTGGTGTATTCAGACTCCGCAGGTATTTGAGACTGCATTGATTCGTCATGCATATTTTAAATTGATGGAAAATGAAGAAAATGAAATAGGGATAACAGACGATGCGATGGTTGTAGAGCGTATGGAAAACTGTGCAGTAAAGTTGGTAGAAGGTTCGTATGAGAATATAAAGATTACAACGCCAGAAGATCTGATATTAGCAGAAAGTCTGATCAAAAAAAGAAATTGAAAAAGATTTAAAAAAAGTGTTGACAATAATGTATCACTATGATATTATCTATCTTGTCGCTGATACACAGCAACAACTTAATAAATGCGGAGAGGTATCGAAGTGGTCATAACGAGGCGGTCTTGAAAACCGTTTGTCCGAAAGGGCGCGTGGGTTCGAATCCCACCCTCTCCGGTTGAAGCAGAACAATATGTTCTGCTTTTTTTATTGTTCGGCTTGGTTTTTGGGGAGTAAAAAGGTGAAATGAAAAAAGGTAAGATTTACCTTTGAAGTTACATTATTTTACAAGATTAAATTCCACATGAGAGTGGAATTTAATCTTGTAAGTGAGTAATATATAAAACTTGAAAATAGTACTGGACAAAAAAGAAAGAATCGTGTATATTAAATAACGGACGTTTTGGAGAAATACCCAAGCTGGCCGAAGGGGCTCCCCTGGAAAGGGAGTAGGTCGTTAATAGCGGCGCGAGGGTTCGAATCCCTC
>NZ_JAQESL010000029.1:0-35242 GCF_027697525.1 Coprococcus sp. AM97-35
ATCTCTCCACAAATTCCGATTTTTATATTAAATCCATTTATCTGCTTATTTTTCTTCACATATTTTATCAATATCTCAAAAACACTTAATAATAAATCCGCACCCGTTTCTTTCCCGTGATCAGTGTGTCCGTAACAACTGTACTGTGTGTTCTTCTTTTGCATTGACTGCCGACAGAATCCTGTCCCGGTACATGAGCCCTCTCTGGATACTGTAAAATCCAAATCTTCTGCGTATATCATCCACCGCTGAATCCATCTTCATCTGCTTTTCACGCTTCTCCACACTTGAGAACAACTATAATGATAGTTATGTAATAAAGAATAGTACGAGCATTTTTAATTTTATCAGCTATCATAATTCTGTATGCCTCCTTCTTCCATGAGATTACAGCAAACGTAGTAGTAATGTCTATCAAAAGGCTTTTACATATTAGATAAAAGCATGTAAAATTTCTTTTACATAGCTTAATTGCGGTCTATTTAGCTTGTTTCTTGACTACTCAGGAAAAATATTTCTACCCTCGCCCCACCTGTATTTTCAGAATTTGAAAGTTTAATACCTCCACCATATTTTTCAGCCACAGTTTTTGCAAAAAATAGTCCCATCCCATAATGGGCTTCGCCATTTCTACTTGTGTCATCCATAAAAAACTGCTCTGTGCCATGCAATAATGCTTCTTTTGTAAATCCTGATCCGCTATCCTCCACAATGAATGTCAGCCGGCCATCCTGCTCCTTTGCGTCAATATAAATGATTCCATTTTCTTTTGTATGCTCCACTGCATTCTGAATCATATTCATTACGGCCCGGAACATTGGATCATAAGCAATCGTTACCTTTTTATCACTTTGTCCCGCCTTCCAATCTATTTTCTGGTGATAGATTTCTACCAGTCCGAGTGCCTGTTCCTTTATATCTGCGAAAAAATCTTCTAACCTCACCGTTGTATAGGTAACATCACTGCAATTCCATGATTTTGTGACATCTATCAACTGTTTTACATAACTTTGTATCTGTGTTGTGCCGTTCAAAACATAAGTGATATTATTCTTCTGTTCTGTGGTCAGTTCAGTCTCTGAAAGTAGTTCTGCATTTCCCCGTACAATCGTAAGAGGTGTTTTAATATCATGCGCCAAAGCAGACATCTGTTGTTTCTTTTCCTGCTCTGTTTTCCACTGCTTTTCTAAAGATTCTCGCAATGCATCTCGCATATCATCGATTGCCGATAAACAGTCATCAAACTCTTTGATACCGGAACAGGATGTCTCATATTCCAGATTTTGATCCTTTATTTGTCTGATTGCGTCTAATACAGGCTGCATCTGCTTTTTGATTCTTTTTCCAAAACGTATGGACGGAATGATGATAATCGCTACCGCTCCAATCACTGACATAATACTCATCACATTCTGTGGTCCTATAAAATGCTCCCTCAAAAAAGCTGAATGATATTGAGGTGTCAGGCGATATTGCAATACAACATATTCATTTTCCCTTACAATTACTTTATAAAAATATTTCCCGGATGCGTTTCCGTACTTTGCAACATTCCATGCTATCTGTTCGTATTGTTCTGACAGATCTCCACCTATTTTCTCTCCATTCTCTGAAAAGATTACATAATCACAAAGTGCAGGAATCATCTCAGCAGTTACTTTATCCGCACGTAAAATCGTATCATATGCTTCATTAATCTTTTGCTCTGCATAATTCGCCGGATAGATACAGCCCACACTAATCAAAAGGTACAGCAGCAGCCAAGCAACAATCACCAAACCTACTAATGATCCAAGCATGACCAGTACATATCTCATAAAAATCCAGCTGAGTGCATTGCTTCTCTTTACTCTTCCCATTTATATCCAATCCCCCAGACTGTTTTTATCGGCATATAATCATAATCCGCAAATTTTGCTCTTATATTTTTGATATGCGTGATTATAGTACTGTCATTGCTCTCATTGTCAAAGCCAAAGACCGCTTCCAATATCTGTTCCTTCGAGAAAACCTGCCCTCTGTTTTTAGCCAGAAATTCACAGATTTCGTACTCTGCTTTCGTAAACGGAAGTTCTTTATCATCCATCAACAGTTTCTTTTGAGACATCTGAATGCAGACTCTCCCTAAAACCATTCGGACAGAATGTTCCCTGTGCTCTCTTCTAAGATGTGCATTGATCCTTGCTCGAAGTTCCATCACTCCAAATGGCTTTGAAATATAATCATCTGCTCCTAAAGAAAGTCCGTTTACCAGACTGTTTTCCTCCGTTTTTGCCGTAAGAAACAAAATCGGACAATCCACAAGTGCCCTGATTCTTTTGCATAATTCGAAGCCGTCAATTCCAGGCATCATAATGTCCAGTAAAATCAGGTCATAACGATGTAATTCTTCCATATTAATTTTTAGTGGATTACTTACTTTGGTAACCAGATGTCCATCCTTATTCAAAATGCTTTCTATCATTTCCAAAATTGCCGGTTCATCATCAACTGCCAGTATTTTTGCCATAGTTTCCCTCGATTCTATTCCGATATTCTGTTTCCTTCCCAGTGGTTTACCCACCAAAAATAGTATACCATACTAATCCCTGTAAATATTAAGCAACCTGGTATGAATGACAACCATTCACCTACACTAGTTTCTCCCAATACAGATTGCAGATAAGTATATGGTACTCTACCCGTCCAGCAGACAAATACATATTTCCACACATAATCTCCAAGTCCGGTAAGCATCAATGCACTAATTAGTCCTGATATAATCCCTGCTCCAATGGATACCCCTTTTCCAAACTGAAAAGCCAGAATTAGCTGCCACAGATAAAGTGGAACACTGCTTCCCCACAGCAGCAATGCTGCAAATATACATCCTTTCATGATTTCGATATCGCTTGATGCGATTCTTCCAAATCCAATTCCGAATATGATTGCTGTCAATAGGATAGAGCACAGACACAAAACCAGTAGCATCAACAGTTTCGATAAAAATGCTGCAGGTTTATCCGGTAAAGACAACAGATTTTGAAAATCACCTGCATTTTGTTCCTGTTCCATCACACTTGCTGTAAAAATTCCAATAAGTACCGGAAGTCCTGCTCCTATTGCCTGATAAAATGCAATCACTTTCATATTTTCATTCCATGGTGAAAAAAAGTAATATATTAAAAATATAACGCTGGTTATAATCGGAATCAGTAAGTGTGCCAGAATCACAGATGTTCCTTTCATCTTTCGCAAGTCTGCATTAAGAGATCTTCCAATCATCTTATTTCACCTCTCTTCTCTCAAACCATTTCAAAAACAGAACCGTTACAAAAACAAACCAGATGATTGAGAGACACATTCCCGGAACAATGACTCCCGTATCCAAAAGAGGATTCCCTGCTTCTGCGGCAAGTCCATTTGGTAAAACATGAAGCAACGGGCACATCATTCGCATAGGGATTGCAGAAACAAGTACATACCAGATTCTGGTTTGTGATATTACCACACCGCTGACGGTAATAAATAGGCAGACGAACAGGTTTACAATCATTCCAAATCGTTCACTTAAAAATAAAGCTACCGGAATCTCCCATAACTCAGAAACCGTCAGAAACAATACTGCAATCAACGCTCCTCCAACTGGAACATGTGTCGTTAGAAGAAAGCCTCCAAGCGTTGCTCCTGCAAACACAATCACATTAGAAAACAAAATCATGTACCCAATATAAATAATTTTCCCCAGCAACAATTTTCTTCTGTCTGTGGGAATAGTCATTAAATGATAGTATTTTATCTTTTTCTCCTGCGCCACAGAAAGATAACAAAATAGAGCAATCATCCCCGGCAGCAAAAGTGTATACCACCAGTTCCAAACACTTTCTGCATAAGCATTTGTCATCCCAAGAGTAAATATAAATGCCATGACAAATGTAAGAAGAGGAAATCCCCAGATAAACTTTTTTCGCATGGTTCTTTTGGCTTTTTGATGTTCTGCTTTTATAATATTAACCATGGATTTCACCTGCTTTCTGGTTTTTTCTTACCACATTCATAAACAAATCTTCAAGATTATCTCCCTGCTTTAATGCTCCTTCGTATCCTAAGATTCCACCTGAAATAATCCCGACTTTATCTGCAAGTAACTGTACCTCTGAGAGAATATGACTGGAGAGAATTACAGTGATTCCCTGTTCCGGAAAAGACCGGATCAGCTCTCGTAATTCCTCGATGCCTATTGGATCTAATCCATTCGTAGGTTCATCCAATATCAAAAGTTCCGGTTCTCCAAGCAATGCCATTGCAATGCCTAGTCTTTGCTTCATCCCCAAAGAAAACTGTCCTGCTTTCTTCTTTCCGGTGTTTGTAAGTGATACAATCTGCAAGACCTCATCAATTCTGTTTTCATCTGTACCAAGCAATAATTGTCTTACCTTCAAATTCTCTCTGGCGGAAAGATTTTCATAAATAGGCGGATTTTCAATTAACGCTCCTATTTTTGATAAATCTTTCCTATCCAAAAGTTTTCCATCAAAGTAAATCTTTCCTGCAGTTGGTTTCATCATACCGGTCAGCATTTTCAATGTGGTAGATTTACCAGCGCCATTCGGTCCAAGCAGTCCATAAATCTGTCCCTTTTCGATATTAAGTGAAACATTATTTACCGCTTTCTGTTTTCTAAAATATTTACATAGATTTTGTGTCTGTAACATCATTTCCATCTTTACTATCCTTCCTTCTATATTTCATTTCTTACTGAAATATAACCTAACAGAAAAAAATAAAGATTTGATGAAGATTTATTCCCGTATGGAATAAACCATCAATTGAATATCATTATCAGAACTCGGCTTTCCACTGAAATCAGCAAAGCTGTTACAAATACGAAGTCCTAATTTACAGAATATCTCCGTGATTTCATCCAAACTATATAACCTTATAGGATTTCCTTCTTTCATTTCAGGCTTATAAAGTGCTTCTCCATACATATAGTCTACCTGCCCATATATCAGCGTTTTTCTATCCTTCTCCCATTCAAAAGCAGATAATGTAAGTCCCTTTTCTCCTGCATCCCATAACTTGCAAGGGAAATGTGTTTGGGCATAGCTTCCATTCATGATAGCCATACTGTAAAATACGACCAACGAAAAGACGGATTTCATCTCCGGAAATAACCCCATTGGCTGCAAGGTTATTAAAATAATTTTCGTCATACTTATTCATTGTCTGACCGACCTTGAGCGAAATTCCCGGCTCAATACAATAAGCAACATTACCTGAGTATGAGCCAATAGCCTTAAGATTGGTAAAATTGGAACGTCCGGTATCTATCATATTTATCTGCATGAACAAAGCGGACAAGTCCGCTTCAAACTCCCTGAATCCCTCAGTCTTTGAGGGACTTGTTACGCTTTGCGCGCCAGATGCAGTCTGCTTTAGCAGACATATTCCACATGCATCTGGTCGCATCCTCGCGGAGCGTTTTTGCTTTATTGGAACATTACGGAGTAATTTCCTATAAAGCAAAAAAGGACAATTTATCTGAATTTCAGATAAGCTGTCCCTTTTCTATCTACATGTTTTATATTTTTGCTATAATACTTTCGCAAGAAAACTTTTTGTTCTCTCATGTTCCGGCTGTTCAAACAGCTCTTTCGGCGGTCTGTCTTCCACAATCGTTCCATGATCCATAAATATAACACGGTTACTTACATTTTTGGCAAATCCCATCTCATGCGTTACAACAATCATTGTCATTCCCTCTTTTGCAAGAGAACGCATAACTTCCAACACTTCTCCTACCATTTCCGGATCCAAAGCAGAGGTTGGCTCATCAAATAACATCACTTCCGGATTCATTGCCAATGCACGCGCAATTGCCACGCGCTGTTTCTGTCCACCAGATAATTTATTCGGATAGGTATCCGCCTTATCCTCCAGTCCTACCCTTTTCAAAAGCTCTACTGCTTTTTTATCCGCTTCCTCTTTTGTCCATTTCTGGAGACGTACTGGTGCAAGCTTGATATTTTCTTTCACTGTCATGTTCGGAAATAAATTAAAATGCTGAAATACCATGCCAAGATTCGCCCGAAACGCATCTAAATCTAACCCTGGTTTCAATATATCCTTTCCGTTAATAAGAATCTCTCCTGCATCAGGCTGTTCCAGTAAATTAATACACCTCAAAAATGTAGATTTTCCGGAGCCAGAAGGTCCAATGACACAAACACATTCGCCTCTTGTTATTTCAATATTTACACCGTTTAATACATGGTTATTTCCGAACGATTTTTCCAAATTATGAATCTTAATCACTTTCCTTCAGCCTCCTCTCAAATTTTCCAAGCAGAATCGACAATACTTTTACAATCAGATAATACACGATACCTGCTGCCAATAAAGGGATAAACATCTGATAAGTACGTGATGATACATAACTTGCCGCTTTTGTAAGATCAACAATTCCCACATAACCCAAAATGGATGTTTCTTTGATCAACTGGATAAATTCATTTCCCATGGCAGGAAGAATATTTTTTACTGCCTGCGGAATCACAACAAAACGCATTGTATCATTATAACTAAGACCCAGGGAACGTCCCGCCTCAGACTGTCCTTTATCTATTGCCTGAATGCCACCGCGAATCACTTCAGAAACATAAGCACCACTGTTAATTCCAAAACTTACCACTGCAGCAATATATCCCAAACGACTATGGAAAACTGCAAAATATACAATCATCAGCTGTAGTACTGATGGCGTTCCTCGAATCACATCTACATAGAAAGCCGCAACAGAAGAAGCAAGCGTTCTTTTTCCTCTATTGTCGGCATTGATACGTATAATTGCAACCAGCAATCCAAGAATCACACCTATCAATACGGAAAGCAACGATACGATTAATGTCGTACCAAGACCATTTGCATAGTATTTCCATCGATTATCCTGTACAAAAATAAACTTCAGAGTTCCGATAAAGCCATCCTCTTCCTGTGTAGCAATAATCTGTTCGCTCTTTTCTCCTGAAAAATACTTTGCATACAAAGTATCATAGGTTCCATTTTCTTTTACCTTGGCAAGACCATCATTAATCAACTCTGTTATTTCGGTGTTACCTTTTTCAATACAAAATACAGTATCTTCTTCGGTTCCCTTCACCGGGACTGCTTCAATCCCATCGGTCTGTTTGCAAAAAATCTCTGCGATGATCGTATCAATGATCACAGCATCTGCGCCTTTATTCTTTAGTTCCATAATTGCACTGGAGGCATTTTTAAAACGCTTTACTGTCGCATCCTCTACTACACCATAGTCTGTATTTTCACCCGATGCGATCATATCACTTTGGGATCCTTCCAATACAGCAATCGTCCTTCCTTTTATGTCTGAAAAATCAGTATATTTCTCATCTGTCCTATATACAAGGCTCTGGGATCCCGAATAGTATACATCTGAAAAATCTACGCTCTTTGCTCTTTCTTCCGTAGGTGCAATTGAAGCCGCGATCGCCTCAATATCTCCTGCTTCAATAGACCCAAGCAATGAATCAAAAGGTAGATCTACCCACTTCACTTCAAATCCAGCCTCTTTGGCAATAGCATTCATCAGTTCAATATCAAATCCTGTAAGATTTCCGTTGCTGTCAAGATACTCAAATGGTGCATATTCTGCATTTGTTCCGATTGCAACCATTCTCTTTTCGTCTGCATAAGCATGCATCGGTATTTGAATTATGATGATCATCATCAAGAAACATACAATTACTCTGTGCAGCCAGTATTTCCTGTCCATCTTCATGGCACTCCTCCTACCTGTATCTTTCGTTATTTATGAAATGTACTACATCATATTATAACGTTATATTCAATCGTTTTGTGCTTTACTGTTTTACTTTTGTATAATTTTACCAACTTAACGTGTTGCATTTTGTTGAAATGAGCACAATCATTTTTTAATATTGCTTCAGAAACATTCATCTGCTTCTTTATTTTTGATTATTAATGCTATTGCTTCCGCAAGTATTCTATGTCCTTCCTCTGTAAAATGAATTCCATCACAGCCTATGCACTCCGCTCCAAGTACATCTCGTGCACTCAAAAATTCTGCATGATGAAGTGCCGCAATACTTCTATATTCTTCCGTCAGTCCGCCTGCCTTTTGCGCAGACTCTGCTGTAAATTCTATCCAGTCTTTTTTAGGATATAAATCTGCCGGTGCGATAACTATTTTTTCAGGAGTCTGACTTTTTCGTCTGCATGTTTCCTCTATCTTCAGCAGTACTTCATCCAATCCATATCCAATCTCTACTGTATTCACTCCATAGCGTGTCTTTGTATCATTTGTTCCTAACATAACAATGATATAATCCAAAGGAAATTGTGAGATCAAACATGGATACAGATAATCCAAGGCAGCTGTTCCCGGTTCAATTTTATCTGTAAATGCAGTTGTCCTTCCATTCATTCCTTCTTCGATCACTTCATAGTTTTCCCCAAGCATCTGTGCAAGCTTTCCCGTCCAGCGCACATTTTTTTCATATCGTTCCCCACTGCCCGGTATATATCCCCAGGTATTTGAATCTCCAATACAAAGTATTCTTTTTCCCATTCCGCTCATTCCTTCTTCGATAATCCAACTATTTTAATATCATTCTTTGTGTAGCTTTTCTTATTGTTATGCTCCACAGCTATCTGTGAATATAACATTCACGGCTTTTATGAGCACTTTCTCTTAAACCGTTTTATATGTTAATACGTATTATGATATAATCTATCATATTATAACGCTATATTAGATACGATCGGTTCTTATTTTTTAACTTTATGCAGTTTTACCAATTTGATGTGTTAAATTTTGTTTAATGCTACAATTTATTCTCCAATAATCTCCACATATACTCTTCGTGTCTGAGGTCCGTCAAATTCTACAAGATAAATATCCTGTGCACCACCACAGACTATTTTTCCATTAACCACCGGGAACATACAATGATTTCCACATAGCAGACTCTTGATATGACCTGTCGAATTATTTCCTGTTGCACCATAGCTTGGCAGGAAATGGGCATGCATATAATCGGCTTCGAGAGGGACAATTCTTGTAAGAGTATCTGCAATATCCCTTTCTACACAAGGGAGTCCTTCATTCACCATAATTCCGGTTGTTGTATGGGCTGTAAGGACGAGAACCGCTCCGTTTTTTACCGGACTATTTTTAACAATCTCATGTACCTCTTCTGTAATCATATGGAATTCTTCCGGTTTATGGCTCATCCATTCAATTGTATGTAAATCTACCATTCTTCCGTCTCCTCTCCTAAAAAGCGCAATGCATTTTTATAATAGATTCCTTCACGTGCGTAATCTCTCATTGGTATTTTTTCCAGTGCACGAAGAATTTTAAACTGCCGGAACCTCGGACCATTTGACGCAAACATAATCTGTCTGTATAATGCCCGGTCTACCCATAGCGGTCCCATATCCACTGTAAAAAGTCTTGCTATTGACTCCTCCGGAGAATCCAGGTAGAGCACAGAAGTGTCTGTATACACATTTGGATATTTAATCATCAGCATAACCATTTCCCTTACAAATGGCCACGCAAAATGAGCCAGGCACATACGCAGCTGCGGGTATCTGGTTGCTACCCGTTCAAACTTCAGCGGATACGCATATTCTGTAATCGTATTAGGCTCCCAGCTTAACCCTGCATGAAATATGATTGGTCTGTTATATCTGATACATAGTTCATAAATTGGATTCATAATTGGATCATCCGGAAAAAACTTCTGTTTTGCAGGATTTAATTTTAATCCTTTCAGTTCAAGATCCCTAAATGCATGCTCAAGAACTTCCAGTGCATCCTCCCGGTGCGGGTCAACACTCGCAAATCCGATAAAGCGTTCCGGATGGTCTTTTACAAGCACGGCGATCTGATCATTTGTCACAATCTGTCCACCTTCTGTTGTTGTAACGTCTAAAGGCAGCAGCGCCGCTTTGTCCACATGGGCGTAATCCATCTCTGCAAACATTTCATCATATCCGTATGGAGACTGTTTAAATACTCCAAATGCATTTTTCCTGAATTCCAATTCTTCTTTGTCTTTACAGACTGCCTCATAAAAAATTGGATGAATGTGCATATCTATAATCATTGTACATATTCTCCTTTTTGATTTTAATATGGTTCAAATTTTGTAATTACTTCTGAGCTTATCTTTGCTCCAAATTCCTGACATTTGGGGATTTCCCATCCATTCATAATTCCATAGGTAAATCCTGCTATGTATGAATCACCTGCACCAACTGTGTTCACTACTTTCACCGGAACAATTCCATAATGGTAGTATCTTTCGCCATCATAACTTAGACTTCCATTTTCTCCAAGCGTAGCTGTTACAATTTTCGCCCCGAATGACTGGATTCTTTTTATATGTTCCCGAATGTAGTCATCTTCTTTTTCATAAGAAAGAAATGCATAGTCTACATTTTTAAAGTTCTCGTCCGTGTTATACTCCGGATTTCCACTGAAAATCGAAAAATCCATCACTACTTTCACTCCTGCTGCGCGAAGCTCTGGGAGGTCCTTTAATATATTTCCAAAAAGATCTGTGTGAAGATAATCAAATGTTTTTATGTACTCTTTATCCTCCTCCGTCAATGCAAAATCTTTCATGACACCTTCCACCTCTTCAAGATGTACGCGGTCAACCCCATTGATCAGATTCATTTTCATCTGGCATGTATTTCCTTCTTTTTCATGTAAATGTGAGATCTCTATTCCTTCCTGCTGCAGCATTTTGCGCATTGTTTTTCCATATTCATCTGTTCCGGTTACGCTGACCACGCTGACTGAAATTCCCAGTCTCTGAAGATGTACTCCCCAGTCTACCCCATTTCCGGTCGGATAACATCTATTTAATTTTTCATAAACATCCATACAAGAAAAACCTGCTGCAACCGCACGTACTTTTTTTTCGCCCATATTTTCCTCCTTCTCACTGTACAGCCCCTGTATTTCTCCGCAACACTGTCCCTGACGGAGCTGCCGGGGTATTATTTCCATTTCCTAGAAATCAAAAAAGCAGATGCTCGTAAAGCTATTATGAAAGAATTTTCCAGAAACAACAGAACACTTCTGTCATCAGCCCCTGCTGTTTCTGAATCATCCCAAACAATAAAACATCCTCAGAACGCACTTTTTATTGTCCCACTGTGTTTTACAGCTCAAAATATCTCACAGACATCTGCCTATTCATATTTTTTACCATATCCAAAAGCACCATTCATTCCACATACTTTGGAAGCAAATTCAGCTGCTGCTGCCAGACTTTCTCTGATTGCAGTTTCTCCTGTAATTCCCTTTTTCAGGTGATCTGTATAAGCAACCATAAACGATGTGATCAGAGAATCTCCTGCACCCATGGTGTCAACAACTTCCTTGATCGCTACCGCTTTCTGCACATAATATTCCTGTCCATCATATAAAATACAGCCATCTGCACCTCTGGATGCAACAGCAAGCTTTGGTCCATAGGAAACAATCTTTTTCAGATGTTCTCTGGCTTCTTCATCTGTTCCGTCAAAAGAGCAGAATGCATAATCAACAGTTGGTGCTACTTCTGCATAATAGGAATCCTCTGAGTCATCTGAAAAATCAAATGAAATCGGCACACCCGCTTCACGGATTTTTGGAAGTTCTTTCTCCATAAAACAATAATTTCCAGAATGTACAAAATCAAACTGTCTGATATACTCAAGATCAAATCGGTCTAATACATATGGTGTTTTTCCACGGATACCACCTTCATTAGATCCTAAGAACACTCTGTCTCCATCAACCAAAGTTGCTCGCGCACAACCATTTTCTCCTTCTAACTGTTTGCACTTTACTGTCTCAATCCCAATATCATCTAAAGCATACATAACATGTTCTGCTTCAGCATCATTGCCGAAATATCCCATATATGCACTTCTTTTTGCACCAAACATTTTGGCATATACTGCAAAATTTACACAGTTTCCACCCGGATACATTGTTTTAATATGCTCATATTTATCTACAACATTATCACCAAAACCTAATGCGCTTACATCATACATTTTCTCATTCTCCTTTTCGCCTGCCCATAAATTTCAGGTCATTGCGAAATTCCCATTTTCTGATCTCTTATTGCATTTTAGAATTCCGCAATGATCTGTCTCTGTGATTAATATTCAACAACACCCATGTATCTTCTCATGTCAGTTGGATGACATCTCTTATCCTGAAGAGCATTTCTGTATGCAACACTCATTGCATAAAATACCATTGCATTAAAGTACTCTACGCAGCTGTCGTCAATTGCGTCAAGTCCAAGGTCATTTGCATCGATCACTTCATATTTCTTTGCATATTTGTTCAGGAATACTTCTGCTCTCTCATCCATAACGCGGTTTCTTCCGCGGCTCTTTAATAAAATATAAAGATGATCTTCATCTGTTACTTCAAATGGTCCATGGAAGTATTCTGCTGAATTTAAGTAGCAGCAATCCATCCACTGCATCTCCTGAAGTGAGCAAATAGCAAATCCATATGCAGATGCATAAGCTGCTCCTGAACCCATGATATATAAGAACGGTTCTTTTGCATATTTTTCAGCAAAAAGCCATGTTCTGTTTTTTACGCTCTTGACAGCAGCTCTTACGATACCATCTGCTTTTTCAAGTCCGTCTGCCACTGCATCGTATAATTTATAGTCTGGCTCCTGAGCTTTCATTAACTCATTCAAAATGTTTAATACAATACCCTGTGGTTTATCCTTTTCATTTGTATCATCTTCCCAGGAATATACAATTGGATTTAATGAACTGTCATCACAGGCTGATCCAGGTGTATGTGTCATTGCTACAACTGCTGCGCCAAGATCTTTTGCTAAATGTGCTGCTTCTACAGTCTCTTTTGTATTTCCACCATGAGAGCAGATAAATACAAGACTTGTTTTTCCAAGGTGTGTCGGAGGTGTTACAACAAATTCTTTACTTGTGATCCAGTCAGCATGCATTGTCTTGGATTCGGTACGTACGAAATAATATCCTGGATAAAGATCTACCAAAGATCCTCCGCATGCTACAAAATATACATCTTCGATTTTTTCTCTTCCGTTTAAAATTTGGGTTACTAATTCTTTCATTGTCTTATTCTCCTTCTATTATAAAAATTTTATGTTTAAAGCATTGCTGAAATAGTACAGAATACCAATGCCATTGCTGTTACTAAAATAAAGAACTTCCAAATTGTCTTCCACCACTGACCAAAGGTAATCTTACATACAGCAAGTCCTGCAACGGTCATGCCTGCTGTCGGGCTTAACATATTGGTCAGCTGATTTGCAAATTGAAGTACTGTTACACTTGCTTCCGGATTCACACCCTGTAAATCACATAATGGAGCCATAATTGGCATAGTCAAGGATGCCAGTGCAGAAGATGACGGAACAAGGAGTGACAATAATGACTGAACCAGATACATTACTGCAACAAATGCTGCGCTTCCTACACCTGCAAGTGCTCCTGATAAATAATTCAGGATCGTATCAATGATCATTCCGTTTTCTGCAACAACCAGAATACCTCGGCATATACCAATTACAACTGCTGCAAACGCAAGATCTTTTACACCGATCACGAACTGTTCTGCGATCTCTTTCTCAGAAAGTCCGCCAACAATACCCATTAAAATACCCATTGCAAGGAACACGCCGGAAATCTCATCCATATACCATCCATGTGCAAGAATACCGTACACAATAATTCCCATTCCTACTGCAAATACAAGTAATACCAGTTTATCTCTTAAAGTAAATCCTGTATCCTTTTCATCCATCATAAATTCCTGTTTTTTCAGAAGGTCATCCTGATAAGTGATGGATCCGGTTGGATTCTTCTTTACTTTCATTGCATATCGCATAACATAAGCGATGGTAACAGTCATCATAATTGCCCACCAGATATATCTGTATACTAGCTGTGGGTTGCCATGGATTCCAGCAACACCCTGTGCGATCAGAACGTTGAACGGGTTTGTGGTAGATGCTGCATATCCAATCTGTGGTCCTAAGAATACAATCATGAAGGTCGTCATGGAGTCATATCCCATTGCAAAGAAAATAGGGATCAGCATAACATAGAATGGAATAACCTCCTCCGACATACCAAATGTCGTTCCACCAATTCCTAACAGAATCATCAGAATCGGTATCAGTAAAACTTCTTTTCCTTTTAATCTTAAAATAACCTTCCGGATTCCGCGATTCATCGCATTTGTCTTTGTTAAAATCTGGAATGTACCACCGATCAGTAAAACGAATGCAACAACATCTGCAGCTGCCTGAATACCTCTTGTAGGTGCCATTAAAATTTCATGCAGTCCTTGTCTTAAATCACCGGATTCACTCACTTTATCTATCACATGATAGGTTCCGGCTACCGCAACTTCACGTTCTCCTGCTGCTGTATTAATTAATTGTCTGTCAAACTGTCCACTTGGCAAAATCCATGTCAGGATTGCAAATCCTATAATCAATATAAATGCCAGCGTATATACATGCGGCAGTTGAAGTTTAAATTTTTTCTTATTTTCCATTTTCAAATCCCCCGTAATCAGCCTATTAAGTAAGGCTTATAAGCTTCCATATTCCGTTTGTCATGTGATGCCGGATCTTCAAAATAATCAAAATCTGTAATTTCCTGGCCGAAGTATCCTTTGTATCCCCGTCTGACAACCGTATCAATCCATTCTCCAAGTGGATGATTGCCATCTCCCCAGATCAGATGTCCGTATGGATTTCCATCTATGAAATGCATATGAATAATCTCATCGCCAAATGTATCAAACCATTCGTCAATTGTCTCTCCGGCGACTCCCATTGCAGTTGTATCAATCATTACTTTCAAATTCGGATGATTCACTTCATCGTGCATCCTTTTCGCATCTGCAAGCGTTACAACAAGTTGGGACTCCTGTGGTCTTAATGATTCCATCGCCAGATTAATATTGTGTTTTGCTGCCTCATCTGCCAGTCTTGAAAGCATCTCTCTTGAACGCTTCCATGCTTCTTCACGGTCTTCATTCCAATAACCCCAGCCGGAGTTAATTGCCATTGTTTCTATGCCAAGTTCTTCTCCAGCCTTCAATGCATTGGCAAAATATGCAAAGCTTTTTTCATAAAGCTCCGGCTCCTGGGCTGCGAACTGATATTGATAAGTACAGTTTTCCGGTGTCAGTATCTTTACCTGCATTCCTCTTGACTCTACTTCATGCCGTACTTTTGTACAATCCGAGTAAGACATACTGTCCAAAAAGAAATGCGGTGCACCAGCCCATAACTCAATCGTCTTCACACCAAGCTTTTGCTGTGCATCCAGAAAATACGGGAGTGAATAATATAAATAATGAATATTCATTCCTGCAATTCTGTCTCTGTTGATCTGTGCCATGTTTCTTCTCCTTTCTATCATCATAATTTTTTATTATTCTTTTGTATATACCAGTTTTCCATTTACCATTGTCATGGAAACTTTTACATCTCTCATCTCGCTCATCGGTACTTCAAAGACATTCCGATCAAGAACTGCTATATCTGCCAGTTTTCCTGCTTCTAACGTTCCAAGCTTATCTTCCATTCCTATGTTATAAGCTCCACCATACGTCCATGCTTTTAACATTTCAGCGATTGTAATCGTGTTCTGTACATTGTACTGTTCTTTTCCATCTGGGAAATATCCACCACAGCCATGGAAAATTGCTTCCGGAATGTCTGTGATCATCAGTGGCAGATCTGTTGCTCCTGATAATGTCATTCCTCCATCAAGCATACCTCTTCGATTCCAGAAATACTTGCCTCGCTCTGTTCCGATCGTCTCTTCAATCGATTTTTTCACATCATCCGCTGGATCCAATGACATAATCTGGAAATAGATTTCTCCAGTCACACCAATTTCACCCATCTTTTTCAAATCTGCCGGATTGGAAAATTCCATATCTGTCACAGCATGACGGTTCACAAGCTTTCCATCTTTCTTCTGACATTTATCAAAAATACCAGCCACTTTATGTACTGCTCCATCCCCCTGTGCATGCAGTGAATAACGGAATCCATTTTCATCAGCAAGCTGCACTTCTTTTTCAATCATTGGATAATCCACCTGGATACTGCAATGCATGTCCGTTCCTTCATAAGGCTCTAACAGATCACCCTTTGTACTTGCCACCGTTCCGTCTGTCATTCGGTTATATCCGGAGAACCGGATGAAATCACCCTGGAACTTCTCTCTCATTCTTTTTCCATGTTCAATGTTGATTCCTTCACCAACCGGCTGCGACATAAAAAATGTTCGAAGTGACAATTCCTTCTGTTCTTCTTTTTCTTTCAGAAATGAGTCAAATCCATAAAAATCATCAAATCCCATTTCTTTTACCGTTGTAACTCCACGGCTGTTCATCAGCTTCATATAATCTTTAAATTCCGGTTCTATGAATTCCCGATCATTTAAATACTCCGGCATAATCTTGTGATAGGCTTCCGGATAGCATTCTTTCGGATTAAATCCATATGTTTCTTCCGCTTTCCGGTTCATCATGCATGTGCTGCGGTCTGCTGCAAATACGATAACTGCCCGATCCGGATATGCTTCATTCAGCTTTTCTTCCAGACCTTCCGTTTCGAATCCGTTTGGATTCCATCCATGTCCAAATACAGTGGAAGGTTCTTTCTCTTTTTCAACCTGTTCCTTTATCTTCTGTAAAAACTCTTCCTGCGATGTTATGCCAGACATATCAATTCCAATATGGAAAATCGCATAACCCGTAAAAAAAGTATGTACATCAATAAATCCCGGTGTCACCAACTGATCTTCCAATTCCAGAACCTCTGTCTGTTCGTCAATCCAATCACTTCCATCATCTGTTCCAACCGCCAGGATATTCTGTCCGCTTACTGCAACATATCCTGCAAATGGGTTCTCAACAGTAGATGTAAAAATATGATCTGATCTTAACAGATAATCTGCTTTTTGCTTTCCCATGTTCTCCCTCCGTTCTTATTGCTTCATTTGATGATTATGTTATATCATATTATAACGTTATATGCAATCGTTATATAACGTTATATGTTTACTTTCTATGTTTTTACTAAAATCAAACTTTTATTTTTGTATTATATGCACAATATCTTTGTCAGTCATATGATTTATCTTTTACTTTTTTTGTTACGAAATGGATTGATTTTGTTGTTATTTAAGTCTGTTTCCGCTATAATGTATCTGTGAATCGTATATCTATAACTAATATACGTTGTATATTTAAAGGAGAATTATAATGAAACTTGATATGAATGCAGAAACTCCATTATATATGCAGCTAAAAGAAGCAATCAAAGCTGCAATCAAAGATGGCACTTATCCGGACAACGAAAAAATACCTACTGAAATAGAATTAAGCGAACATTACAAAGTCAGCCGCATCACCGTAAGACGTGCTGTTGAAGAATTATGTCAGGAAAATTATCTTGTAAAACGTCAGGGAAAAGGAACTTTTGTAAAATCCCGCAAAATCCAACGCAAAATGGAACATCTTCTTGGCTTTGCTGATGCATGTAAAGCAAATGGATGTATTCCATCCCGCCTTGTGATCAAACGCTCCGTAACCGAGTTATCTGAGGAAGAAGCCAAAACAATGAATGTTCCAACTGGCTCAAAGGCAGTCTTGATCGAACGTGTCGATCTTGCCGATGGTATCCCAATGATTTACGAAAGCAATCTGTTTCCTTATCCCAAATATGAATTTCTTTTAGATGAATCATTAGATGGTTCCCTTTATCAGCTTCTAAAAGATTCCTACCATATTCAGGTTAAGGGCTCCCGTAATTCGTACCTTGAACTGGCACGCGCTTCTGGTTCGCTTGCCAAACATTTACGCGTCACCAATGGAGAACCTTTATTCTATTTATACTCCGAGATTTTTGACACAGACTATAATCTTGTTCATATTTGCCGTGACTATATCCGCGGAGAACAATATCGGTTTTATATGGACGATTATACAAGACCTTAACCTTAATAACCGTTCGCTCTGTAAATATTCTATGCCACAAATAATAAAAGAAGCAGTTGCTTAACGAATTTTCGTGAAGTAACTGCTTCTTTTATTTATAAAGCTATATAGTTTTGGATGTCAAAAAGTCTGATCCATAACTTTTATTATCAAATTGCATATTAGATATTCAATAAATCACTGAATACTTTTAATGCTCCGTCTGTTTCATGTGCAAGCACGCGTTTTATTTCTTAAATGATGATGAACTTGATGACGGTTTTGGAGAAGAAGGTTTTTATATCTTCTAAGCCATCAATCGTCTGCTTAATGTGCCCGCCTCCGTGCGGGCCTTTTTCAATTCAAGAGAGCGCCGTAGGCGGTCTTTCCTATAAAGTAAAAAAGGACGCAGAATCTCTTCCACGTCCTCACATCTATCTGGCTTTATCTTCTCTTACCTTTGATACTTCCTTATGTGCCGCTTCCTGCTTCACATCATCCACTCCTCTAGCCTCAAATGCATCTGCATTATACTGATACTCCTGTGGTTCAGCAACTATCGGTGAATATACAATCTCTGCTTCCACTCGCTCAGCCTCTGCCCTCTCCGGCTCTGTCTGTTCCTGCACCTTCGCATTCTCCATATGCTTTTCCTTATCAAGCTGCACATTCATAGCTAGATTATCCAGCTTATCAATAGATGCATCCAGATGAAGTTCCATTGATACAAGTATCTTTTTCACTGCTTTCATAGGTGCAAGCACCGCCTTTGTAATGGGATGTTTCTGCTCTTTCTGTGAGTAATCCATCGCCGGCTTGTCAGCAAAAGTCCGAAATGCATTGGCTGCTGTCTGACCAGCTTCTCGAAATCCTTTTGCAAGAAGTGCTGTCTTTGCTATATCCTTATCCGTGATCTTGATTGCACCTCTTATATTTTCCCGCATATCAAGAAGTCTTTTCTTAATTTCTAAGAACTCCGACACCCTGTATAATGCAGCTCTTCCCTTTGCCTTTGCTTCATCGACTATGCTCTTAGCAGTAGATTTAACCTGTGCTTTTACTTCTAATACCTGTGACTTTATCTGCTCACATCTGGCATTAAGTCGCTCCTGTGCTTCTGACAATGCCTTTTTAGCATTATTGACAAGTGTATCTTCCTGCATTTCTTTGATCTGGTTCTGCATATTGGTGAGTTCTTCCTTCATGGAATCAATCTTTTTCTCCAGTCCGTCCACATAGCTGCATATCTCAAATACATTATTTGCCTGCTCTTTCATGGCATTCTTCTTTAATAATTCGAGAAGTTCTCTTATGACCTCCTCGTTGGTAAGTGTTTTTCCTGCTTCTATATCCATTCTGTTTCCTCCATTCTATAAACGGGGCAGCCTTGGCCGCCCCTTAACTCTGATTACTAATTATCGAAATGGTGTAACCTCTTTGTCCTTCTCTTTATCGGGATTGCCATGATGTTTCTCGGCACTCTCCCTCGCCTTTTCGTTGCTCTTATCCTTTGCTTTCTCATATTCTGAGATAATCTCATTATAGAGTTTTTCCCTGAAATCCTTTGTGACCGGATAGCAGACATCCTGATAAATTGGCTTTCCATGTTCATCCACCTGCTTTGTCTTATAAGAAGGCATTACCAAGCCGAAAAGAATAATCTTTTTTACTGCCACTGCAATCGCCCATAATCCTACGCTTATTCGTGGAACGGTACTCGCCAAGTGGTATCGCATCAGGACTGTTCATTGACTTGCAGGTATTGATGATTGCCTGACCTGCTTCGGCTTTTTCGGAATAAGAAACACCCGATACCATCATTCCAAGCGGCTGCTCGTCTATCGGTTTCGGGTGTAATTTTGCTGTTTCAACATCTTTTGTAAGTCCCTCTACACGGGATTTCAAGTAAGCAATCTGTTGTGGGTAGAACTTGATGACCTTATCCCCCAGTCCGTATTTCTCTGATAAGAAATTGGATTTTAACATCTTCCGCTTCTGTACCTGAATGTCTAAGTCCATCTTTTCTTTGATATACGGATTGCCTGTTGCAAGCATTTTTATCTCCGCATAGGACAGTGCGGTTTCATCAATATCCTCTGCCGACCTGACCAGAGATTTGCTCGTCATAATCTGACTTGCGAACTTCTGCTTACCTTCCACAAGCTGATAGAGGTATGCATCAAAGGTCTGCTCTGTTACATAACGGTAAATATCTACCTGCGGATTTTCATTGCCCTGACGGACAATTCTACCGGAACGCTGCTCCAAATCAGTCGGTCATTTTTTGCGGACAGTTCAATACATGCCTGTCTGTTTCGCTCCCTGCTCCTGCGTTTGCTCTCGTTTGATTTCTCCCTCTGTATCTTCTTGGCACAAGCAGGACAATACTTCGATATGCCAGAGCGGGGAACATATTCAACACCGCACACCGTACAATTCTTAGGCTTTAACGCAGTCCACCGCTTTGTCGGTGTGATATGTAATTCACCGACAAAGCCGATGAATTTATAATAAATCTTGATTTCCTGCCGCACCATTCCGTCTGTAAGTTTCTCACGTTCCGAAACAAGTATCTTGTCTATAAGTGCGTTTATGATGGTTGCGTCCAGTTCCTTAATGCCTTGATAGTTGCGGATTAGGGAGAGGAAATCACGGACACCCTGCGTCTTCTCATAGCTGTCGCTGAGCGTTTCCGTTACCTCTTTCAGCCTTGCTTCAATTTCAAGCTGTTCTTTCTGGTATTTTCCCGACATCATCTCAAAATTCCGCTCGGTAATACGCTCCATCACCTTATCTTCATAGAGTGAGGAAAACAGCCTGTCCAGTTCTGCAAGGCGTTTGTTCAGTTTTCTTTGCTCCTTTTCCAGTGCCTTTGCCTTGCTCTGGTCTGTTTCCGTGAGCCGCTTTTCAATCGCCCTCACTGCCTTTTCATCATTGACTGCCATATCCGCAAATCGGTTGATGTCGGTGAGGACAGCGTTGAACAAGTCCCTCGCTTCAATGCTGTGTGCGGTACACATGATATTACCGTATCTGCCATAATTATTGCAGGAATATTGTACGCAGTCGATGATGTCGGGGCGTTTCCTCCTGTTGGCACTCATAGCCCGCATCGCATAGCCGCAGTCCGCACACTTAATAACGCCTGCAAAGATGTTCTCAAAGCCGCCCTTGTTTTCTGGTAATCTGCGGCTTGTAATAAGCTGCTGTACGGTATCAAATTCCTCCTGCGTGACTATCCCCTCATGGGTGTCTGGTATCACTTCCCATTCTTCGGGCAGCTTAGAGGGGCGTTTCTTGCTTTTCATGTTGGCGGCAATCCGCTTGTAGCCTGCAAGGTTTCCCGCATATATCGGGCTTCTTAAAATGCCCCTTACGCTGTTCTCGCTCCAAATATAACGGTTCTCCTCATTCTCCTCAAAATACCTCTCATAGCCTGTTGCCCCCTGCTCCGCCGCATAAGCGGCGGGGCGTAAGATATGCTGTTTGTTGATGTGCTTGCGGATTTTGGCGATTCCGTTGCCCGCTAACGCAAGGTCAAATATTTCCCTTACCACATGGGCAACTTTGTCATCTATCAGCAGATGGTTGTGGTCGGCGGGGTCTTTGACGTAACCGTATGGTGCTGTCGTCCCCATGAATTTCCCCTGCTGAAACCTCGCTCGGTACGCCGATTTTATCTTGACCGACACATCGGCGGAATACATTTCGTTTAGGATGTTGCGGAAAGGCGTGATGTCCATAGCGGATTTATTGAGCGTGTCCACGCCGTCATTGACCGCTATATACCTCACATTATGCTCTGGGAAAAACACTTCCAGATACAGTCCGCAATCAAGATAGTTCCTCCCCAGACGAGATAAATCTTTCGTGATAACGCAGTTTATCAGACCGCTTTCAATGTCCTTAATCATGTTCTGGAAACTTGGTCTTTGGAAATTTGTACCAGAGTAACCGTCGTCCACATACGTTTTTGCTAAGTGCCATCCCTGCTTTTTCACATAATCCGTGAGGATAGATTTCTGTGTCGCAATGCTCGCACTCTCGTTATCCGTGCCATCGTCTTTTGACAAGCGGCAGTACATGCCGACTTCATAAATCTTGTTCTCCATTCTTATTCCTGCCATACTGTAAAACCTCCATATCTGTCCTATCTGTTTTCATGTTCCATTGCGTACATTCTAAGCGGACAGCCCCTCATTGTCGAAGGTGTCGCCCTCGGCAATCTTCTTCCGAATATCCTCGGAAATAATCGGGATAAACGCTTCTGTGACTGTCTGCGTGCCGACATATTCACGGCTGATTATCATCTGAACTGGTGCTTTCGGCACGATACGCTTTCTCTTTTTATCTGCTTTCTTATCCTCGCCCATACTTAAATCTTCCTTTCCAGACAGGGCAGGAGAACGTCTGGAAACGCCCCGCCCTGTCAATCAGATACCATCAATCCCCGCTGTTTACTTCTTTCTGTAATGCTTCAAGGAGTGCTGCTGCTTCATCAGCGTTCAACGTGATACCCTTTCCGCACTTCTCACGGTTCGGGGAAAAGCTGCGGATGTCATATTTCGGCTCTCTTCCGTTCCATGAGATAAGATTGATTTCTTTTGTGTAGCCGCTGTCGCCCTTAGACAATACGGCGATTTCCTTTACAATCTCATACTGGATTTCTTTCATTCTTCATACCTCAATTTTCTGCATTTACCTCCCGAAAAGAGAAGATTAGCGGCTGTCCCTGCCCCGTTTCCTCTGCAATTCACGCTCCAAAAGTTTAATGATGGTTTCCTCCATCTGCTTCGGCGTTGTGTTCTTCGGAAAATACTTTTTCAGCTTGCTTGTGTTGATTTTCAAGGTTTCTTTCTGGTTTCCCTTTTCCTCCGTCATAATTGCAAATATCGTATCCATGTCAAGCCGCCCGCTCTGGCTTAGGCTTTTCATCCGCTGTGCCTGTGAGAGTGAGGGCGTTGCTTCTTCGCTCTCCATCGTGGCAAAGAGGTTTTCCTGCTCGTCTTTCTTCAAAAAGGACAGTTCCACCGCAGGCGTGAGGGCGATTTTCCCCTCGTCCACCATCCGCAAAATCGGCGGTATCAGTTCCGTCAAACGGATAAATCTTTGTACGGTCATCCTGCCTACGCCGAAGCCCTGTGCCACCTTGTCGTCCGTCCGCAACTTCGTCACAACTTGTGACGAGGTTAAGTCTGTGCGGAAACCCTGCCGCTTCATGGCTTCGGATTTCATCTTGTAGGCAAACGCCCGCTCTGATGGCAGGATATTCTCACGCTGTAAATTACTGTCTACAAGGGTGATGATGGCTCGGTCACGGTCTAAGGGCAGGACAAACGCAGGCACGGTATTTATCCCTGCAAGTTCAGACGCACGGACACGCCGCTGCCCTGCAATCACTTCATAGCCGTTCCCGTCCTCTTTCGGGCGTGTGATTATCGGCGTGACAATGCCAAATTCCTTGATGCTTTCCGCTAATTCTGACAGCGTTTCATCCTCTGCCACATGAAACGGATTGTCGGGAAACGGGTACAAGTCTTTGGTCTTTAACACCTTAAAATCCTGTTTCTTCATTCACATATCTACCTTTCTTTCGCTCTGCTTTTATGGTTTTTCTGCAATTCTTCCAACACTTCGGGCGGTATCTTTGAGAGCAGCCGCCCCATCTGCTCGTTGGTTCTCTGCAACTCAAATATCTTCTGGTTCGCTTTCTGCACCTTTAGTTCCTGCTCATACTTTTCATCACGCATACGCCCCGCATAGTCTGATTCCTGCCCGATTTGCTCCTTTAGGCTATTGATATAGGCACTCTGCTTACTGATTTCCTTTGAGAATTTCTCCACGTCTGGGAGCCATGCCGCAATCAGTTCCAGAGCCTTGTCACGCTTCTTCCCTGCATTAAAGGCGTTGATGTCGGACAGTGCAGACACAATTTCCTCATACTGTTTATCAAGCCTGCCGCCCAACTTATAGAGCCATGTGGGGACATGTTTCCGCTTCGTTTCCATTGAGGACTGACCTCTTTCAAGCTGATTCCACCGTGAGGACATCCGCTCATGGTAGGCGGTCTGCCATTCGGACAGGCTCTTTTGATTGCCTAAAATTGTTTTGGCAGACAGCTTATTGTCTGGTGTAATCGGCACAAAACAGAGGTGCATATGCGGCGTTCTCTCGTCCATGTGGACGACTGCGGAGAGGATATTTTTCTCCCCGACACGCTCTGAAATGAAATCCAGAGCCATCGTAAAATACGCTTTCTGTTCTTTGGGCGGCAGGCTGTTCATAAATTCTGGCGAAGCCGTGATAAGCGTTTCCACCATCATCACGCTATCTTTCCTCGTCCTGCACCCTGCTTCGGCTACCATGCGGTTAATCTCTTTCTTGTAGGTGTACCTCGGCGGATTCACAAGATGGTAGTTATCTTTCGAGCGTTCCATATCTATATCTGGATTGCTTTTATAGGCTTCTTTTTTACGCTCGTTGTGGCGTTCGCAAGCCGCAACGCCGCCCGCTTTGCGTTTCTGGAAACGCAGGATTGCATAGGGCATAATTCATCATCTTCCTTTCTTCGGCGGGTAAACTGCCCTTTGGGTGACAGCGGTGACGGCGGTGACAGCAGTTTTGGGATACCCCCTACCGACTGCCTCAACTGTCACCCTTATTCCCTGCATGACGGTCATGTCGATGATGACGGTGTTTTTGGAATACCCCCTCGCAAGAGCCGTCACCGTCATGCTGCCATTCTTTTATCCGAAGCGTGGAGCGTAGGATAAGCAGGGCGTAAGACCTGCCATAAGGGAGTCCAGAGGGAACGTCTGGCACACGACTTTGCAGGGCAAAGTGTAGTGTGTTACACCCTGTAAACGCAGTCGGAAAAATCGGAAGGATTTTTCTGACCGCAGGGGTGGTTTTACACGCCGAAAAGGGCGGGTAAATCCTACGCCTGCACTTTGCGTTTACGGGGTGTTCTCCCGCAGGGATGACAGCGGCAGGGTATCCTAAAATCACTGTCACCGCCGTCACCGCTGTCACCCGCAGGGCAGAGTCGCCAGCTTTACACGGCTTTAAGCGTCAATGACAGTAACAGGGGGTATCCCAATATCGCTGTCACCACCGTCACCGCTGTCACCCGCCCGCTTTGCAAGCGAAATCTGCCTGCCGTGTTTTTTGCGGCTGTACTGATAAACGATATGGTTCTCATTTAAAAATGTGGTGCGGTATTCATTGAGCCATTTCGTAATCACCGTGGGTATGGTTTCCGTTTCCCTCATAGCGGCTAACAGCTCCGTTGCCGTGCCTGCCCATTCTTCCTTATCCCTCATAAAATCCACCAACCGAAAAAGGACGTCTGGTATCGTTTCTTTCGCAAGCTGCTCCTGCGTTTTTCTCTCCACAAGTTCCCAACTGCAATCACGGAAACGCAGCGTGTATTCCTGATAGGGCGTGTCCCTGCCCGTCACATACAGCTTGGCGGTGTCGGATGCCCGTTTCTCCTTTTCCAGAACAAAGGTAGCGTCCGCACTCCCCGTTAAGCCTGTCGTCCCAGACACCTTGTTGAACACATCGCTGTCATTCTGCTTTCGGATGTGGTGTACGACAATGACCGCCAATGAATGCCTGTCGGCAAAGTCTTTGATTAGTGAGATGTCCCCATAGTCGCTTGCGTAGGCATTGTCTTTTGAAGCTGTACGGACTTTCTGCAAAGTGTCAATGACAATAAGCCTGCTGTTTGGGTAATCTTTCAGATAATCTTCAAGCTGCACGATAAGACCGTCTGACAGCTTGCAGCTTGCCACGGCAAAGTGAAGCCGCCTGCTCGCTTCGTTCGTCAATCGGAACAGCCTGTCCTGTATACGGCAGAACGTGTCCTCAAGGCAGAGGTAAAGCACGTCGCCCTCCATTGTCGGCATATCCCACAAGGGAAGTCCCTGCGACACGCATAAACATAGCTTCAGCATGAGCCAGCTCTTTCCTATCTTCTGTGAACCGCAGAACAGCGACAAGCCTGTGGGGATAAGGCTGTCCACCACAAAGGACGGCTTCTCAAGCGGTTCATAAAGGAGCGTTTCGGCGTTGACTGTCTGTAACTTCTGCATGGCTTTCCTCCTTTCGGGCGGTGTTTTTGTTTTCGTTGCACATAGGCGTTGACCTCCTTAAAAATAGATTTACTCCCACGAAGAAAAAGTGAGAGTATGTAATGCCGCCAATCCCACACAAATAAAAAACAGATTTCTTTTTCGGGCGGTGTCGGTCACGGTTGGAGATACTTCCTCATTTCCGCCTTTACTTTCTCCTTTGCAATCGCAACAGATTTCTGTATTGCCGAAGCGGTGCAATGCTCCATAGCGGCGATTTGGTAAAAATTGAACTCATACTCGTAGTAGAGCAGGAAACGCCGCCTTTGTATCTCTGGCAGTCCGTCAACCGCCTTACAGAGCAGTTCTGCCCGTTCTGCCTCAATCATTTGTTCCTCTATGCTCTTAGGCAGCTTCAACGCCCGCCTGTTCAGCGTTTCGTCCCATACTTCCGAAAACTCCCTGTGCCGCTCGTCCCATTGGAGGAGATTCCTGTTCCTGCGTTCCATCTGCCGAAACTCCATAAAGAACTGTTCCGACACTTCCAACTCGTGGGATTTGCCCTGCCCGTCCTTAAAGCTGATAAAATACCTTGTGCCGCTTTCCGTGGATTCCTCCCGAAGCGTGTACGCCTTAACTCTGTATGCCATCCCGCTTGCCTCCTGCAAAAAATAAGTGAGGGGATTTCCATCCCTCACCCAGTAGCCCGCAGGACGGCAGGCTGTTTTAGACGCTATAAAATTTTCGTAGCTTCTTCCGCAGATGGTCTAACCTCGCATAGATGGCACCAGTCGTCAAATGCACGAGCGGGGCAATCTCCTTTGTGGAATACCCCTGCATTTTCAGCAGGACGATTTTCAAGGTACGCCCGTCCACCGCGACTAATACTTGATAGAGATTTTCGCTCTCAATCTCGTCCAGTAACTCCGCAACCGTACCCACTTCCGTCTGCCGCTCCCTGTCTGCCATGTCCTCAAGGTATTCCGCAATGTCATTCGTCCATCGGTAAAACCGCCTGTTGGAATTGAAGTCTGCCCTGTCCGCAATGCGTATCTGCTCAATGGTCGCTTCATCAACGCCGCACTCACGCAGCAGCTTTTCCTCCGCTTCTTTCCAGATACGCCATTTCCTGTCCTCCCATCCGTGGTTATATGCCATGCTTCTTTTCCTCCAATCAGAATTGATTGAGAGGGCAGAGAAAAACCCCCTCATTTTCCCAAAGGAAAAAACAAGGGGGCTGAACGCCTTAAATTTTAATTTTCTATTATCTTTCTTAGTTTTCTTAGGATTCTGGCTTTGCGTTTGTTCACAACGCTCTGGGTTATGCCGAACCTCGCCCCGACTTCACGCTCAGAAAGTCCGTCAAAAAAGATTGCCTGTATCAATTCCTGTTCACTATCCGACAGCAAAGGCAGGGCGGCTTTCAGCCTGTCCACCATAACCGCATTGACAACGGTTTCCGCAATGTCTGCCGCTTCATCAGCGATAAAGTCTAAAGGCTTCCCCTCGCTGTCCGTAAATCCATCCAGAGAAAGCAGGCTGTTCTTCGTATCTAATTTTTTCAGATAACGCCACCGTTCCTTATCTCGGTAGAAGTCCGTGTATTGCTCCCTCACGACTTCAAGCAGACAGCCTTGAATGGGGATAAACAGCTTGTCCATATAGGTCTGGTCGGATTCCCTGCGGCGGCAGAAATCCGTATAGGACAGTTCCACATATCTGCCGCTTTCCTTGATATATACCTTTCTCGGTGCGTATTTCACTGTAAGTACCTCCCATCTGAATTTTTGAAATGTTCAAAATCCAGATGGAGAGGTGGCGAACGACACCTAACACCACTAATAGCCCTATGGCACTTTCCAACAAAAATCGACAAAAGAAAAACCGCAAAGGCTCTATGACCTTTACGGTTATGGGAAATATTAATTCTGTTGTATGGAGATTGTACTTCTACATTCAAGGCAGGAAGTGCCGTTGCATAGGCAGAAATTTTTTTAACTGGTTTCCTGCCGTTCTCTGATATGCTATGTATTGATAAATTTTGCTTCGTATGAGCAGATAGATAACTGCCCGAAAAAAGGACATAAAAAAATCCCTCCAAATTTAAAAACAAATTCAGAGGGTAATTTAGGGTATAACAAAATAACCCACCCGAATATCGTTTTTTTTATTTGGTGAGTTTGTTCTTTCAAATACGAAACAAATGCTCATGTACGGTAAAGTATCACAAGAAAATTATGTCGAATTGACAGCCGCCTCCGCTATACCGAATAAGGAAATAAAGAGTCCTCAAATTTTGCGCTACTAAATGAAGACGAGCGGAAGTAATCTCCCGCTCGTCAGTAAACTTAACTATGCCATATCAATCCCGCTTCTTTCCCGCCACCGGCACTAAGAACAGCGCGGGCAACAGCAGGAAAGCGGTACAGACCAGCCCCCAGGGTATGGACACCTGCTGGGCTACCAGCCCCACAATAGGCCCGCCGATGATCTGCCCGAAAGAGTCCAGCTGTCCGCTGGTGGAAAAGACTGTGGCGCGCATTTTCTCATCCACATGGTCGTTCATCCAGGCGGCCAGCACAGGCTCCTTGATGGTGCGCATAAGCCCCGCCAGCAGGAACACCAACAACATGAACCAAAAGCTCCGCCCCACCGCGAAGAGAACCAGGCACAGGATATACCCGGCGCTGGTGGACATGACCACACTGGTTCGGCTGACAGTCCCTTTTTTCTCCATGCGGGCGATGAGCAACTGAGAAGCCAGAATACCTAAGCCGCTGCCGATAAGACTGATAACACCGAACCAAGTGACGCTGTTCAGCGGCCCGATAACGGGTATTACCGTGTCATCCAGAAAATGAGCGGTGGAGAGCCGGTCAAAGCCTTCACTGGCAAGTCCCCCGCATAGTGTGATTGCTAAGAGCGTCAGCAACACAGGTGCGCCTTTCACAAAGCCCAGGTTGAGCTTGAACAGGCAGACAAAGTCTTTAAGCAAGCCCTGCCGTTCCTCAATAGCAGGGGAGAAGTTGGTTTCTGGCATGATGCGAACCAACACCAGCCCCAACAACAAGCACAAACTGCCCCCCAAGATGACAGGCATTTGCAGGTTTATGTTTCCCAGCAGTGTGCCCAGCACCACGCCCAGAACGCCGCCGATTTGCCCCATTTGACTGCCCCGCAGGAACACCTTGTCTATGGGTTTGTCCTCTTCCTCCGAGGCAATCCACGCCTCCAGAGAGCCGGTGATGAAGGTATCACCGCAACCCCAGACAACCTGGGCCAGCAGAACCGGCGCGAACCACGGTAGCGCACCCTCCATCAGAAAGCCCAGGCCGTAGAGGAACATTCCAATCAGCACCGAGCGCCGACGGCTATACAAATCCGCCACCACACCGGTGGGTATCTCGAACAGAAAGCAGGAGGTCTCCTGAACCGTCCCTACCAGGACAAGCTGGAAAGCATCCAGCTGCACCACCTCCAGGTGGTACACGATGGAAAGCACTGTGGACATAGAAACCGCCAGGGAACAGACAAATCGGAACAGCAGGTAGACAGAATATGCCTTTGAATTTTTAGCAAACATGAAGTTACATTCTCCTTTCAAATCTCATTTTATATGACTTTTGCAAGCTGTTAAGCTAACTTGTGGAACATATGCCGAACCTTATCTATACGGCTATTCGGGCGGCGGGGTTGGCAAATAAATTTACCAATAGCTGGCTGGTATCCTTTTAACTCTGTCAAGCAGACTCCCTGCCCATTTGTGAAATAAGTTAAATCGTTCCTGTATTCTTGAATACATCTAGCAGGGATTTCTCCTTTCAGAATGACCTCGTCATTCTTTATCTGAGTACTTACAATATCTGCACAATACCTTGGAGCATCATGATACGCCCGTGAGAGATATTCCTGCGGTGCATAAATTTCAAAGTGGAGATATGGCTCTAATAGTTCTGTCCCTGCTTTTTTTAAAGCCTGCTCCAATACGATAGGGGAAAGCAGCCGAAAGTCTGCGGGGGTACTTACAGGACTATAATACAATCCATATTCAAAACAGATTTTACAGTCTGTCACTTTCCATCCATACAGCCCCTGCTCGCAGCCATAAAGAACCCCCTCCATAACCGCATTTTGGAACGATTGATTTAAATATCCAAGTGAAACTCTGCTTTCATACTGCACTCCGCTTCCAATAGGGAGCGGCTCTATGGACAACCCGACAGAAGCCCAGAAAGGATTTGGCGGGACTTCTATGTGGATGGTATATTCTGCTTTTCTAAGCGGTCTTTCCATATATATAACAGTAGGCTCTTTTATTTCTGCCTCCACATGATATTTTTCCTCAAGGATGGCACAAATGACTTCCATCTGCACTTTCCCCAAAAAAGAAAGTATAATCTCATGCGTTGTAGTATCCACATAATATTTTAAAAGAGGGTCGCCATCTGAAATTTCTGTAAGTGCCCCAAGCAATATTTCCCGCTGTTCAGATTTCTTTACTGCAATCGTTGTTTGGAGCATAGGGAGAGGATTTTCAATAAATTTTCTCTGCGGCAACAGTATTCCGTTCCCCAAAATACTGTTTAGCTGCAAAACATCATTTGGTAAAATTACAATATCACCAGAGCAGGCTGTATCGGATGAATATAATTCACCGTTTGTCGGAACACACATCTCTGTGATTTTTATTTTCTCTTTTTCAGATATTCTAATAACATCCCTCAAATGCAATGTTCCGCTATATATACGCACATAAACAAAACGCCGCCTTTTCTCTGAATATTCAATCTTAAAAACCTGCCCGCATAGTTCAGATTGACCTTCAGGCGTTGATGAATAAAATTTACTGGCAATCACTTCTATAAGCTGCCGAATCCCCAGATTGTTTTTAGCGCTTCCGTGATAAACGGGAAATAACGTTCCGTTTTGGAATCTCCTGTTTTCTTCCTGTTCCAGTTCTGACATTTTAAACGGTTTCCCTGACATATATTTCTCTAATAGTTCATCGTTTCCCATAATTACCGCATCCCACTGTTCCATATCGTCATTGTCCGTTACATTTATATGGGGATGCTGCCCAACCTTTTGCTTCACTATAATTTCCGAAGAAAGCTTTGCTTTCATTTCTCGATATACCATTGGCAAATCAATCCCCTCTTGGTCAATTTTATTGATGAAAAAAATTGTCGGAATCTTCATTGTCTGTAGTGCATGAAACAGTATACGGGTCTGTGCCTGTATGCCATCCTTTGCAGAAACTAATAATACTGCTCCGTCTAATACGGATAAAGAACGGTATACTTCCGCCAAAAAATCCATATGGCCTGGCGTATCTATAATGTTGACTTTTACATCCTCCCACTGAAAAGATGTCACTGCTGTCTGGATAGTGATTCCCCTTTGACGCTCCAAATTCATTGTATCTGTCCTTGTTGTGCCTTCATCTACGCTCCCTAGTTCTGCAATTGCACCACTGGTATACAATAAACTTTCCGTTAATGTTGTCTTTCCTGCGTCAACGTGAGCCAGAATGCCTATGTTAATTATTTTCATGTGATTTTCCTCCTATCAACACCCAAAAAAGGGCATAAAAATACCCAGTGATAAATACTCCTATCACTGGGTAAATAACTCCAATAGCCCCAAAACACTTATATGTTTTCGGGCATATAAAATTACATGATAAAAGTATTCTTAAACTGGGTACAAAAAACTAAGCCCCATATTAAAAGTGAAACGAGACTGCTACTTTTTGTTCCCACTATCAAATTGACAGTTTATTTAAGAATACCTTGCCGCATATTTATTAACTCCTTGTATAATACTGAATCTAATTATATTCCTTAACCCTTTATTTGTCAAGACCCTTTATTTGTCAAGCTGACAAACTAAAGCAGAAAAAGCGGCAGGATTTCCCCCTGCCACTAATCATCTGTTTATGCAAAAATAATTTCCTTTTCCACAATCTCCCTCGCACAAGCCCTTATGTTATTGAGGCATCCTGTCCATTCTAAGGCGTTTTCTGCCTTTAGCTGTTCCGTTATGCCCTGTGCCTGTTTCATACCCTCTATGAGCCTTTCAAAGCGTTCCTGTGCCTGTCTGTTGATGTCGGCAAGGTAGGCGTTTAGCCTGCCGCTTGTAAGAAGATTGGTGTATGTAACTTTACGGTACTGTTTTAGATAATCTAAATGCCGTTGCCCCCAGATGCCTATTGCCTGTTCTTCTTCGGCGGGTACAGTTAAGCACGGTATCAAATAATCCCCTTGCCTTTCGTATTTGCCGCCCAGTTCCTCAAATAATGATTTTGCCATTGTCTGTTACCTCCACATTCTTTTTTATTTTGAATGTCCGCAAAATCCGTCCTACATCTGAAGGTCGCCACGGACAATCCACGTCGTGAAGTGCGATAAGCTTGTCTTGCACATTCGTTCCTGCTCCCATCTTCTGAGTAGAGCCGAGAAGCACTCTGACTTCTCCCTTGCGGGTCTTTTGGAACAGCTCCTTTTTCTTCATATCCGTGTCGGCTTCGTGTATGAACTTCACTTCACTTTCAGGAATACCTCTCTCAATCAGCTTCTTTCTGATGTCGTTATAGACGGAAAATGTGCCATCATTCTTCGGCGTGGAAAGGTCACAAAACACAAGCTGTGCTGATTTCTTGTCGGCATTTTCTTTCCATATCCGATAGATGTTATCGACGCAGGCATTGATTTTACTGCCCTCAAAATCAGGCAGCATATCGTTTAGCATACGTTGGTCAAGAGCCAGTTTTCTTCCGTCATTCGTGATTTTCAGCATATTATCTACGCTTGAATCCACACCGCCGCCACGCACCTGCTCGGCTCTCTCTGCAAGGGAAGCAACTATTTCCTTCTGCATTTCCGACGGCTTTACTGCAATGTTATGATACTTTGCTTCAGGTACTGGCAGGTTCAACATATCTGCTGTTTTAATGTCCGCTATCTCCTTGACCATCGCCATTAGTTCAGGCAAGTTATAGAATTTTGCGAACCTTGTCTTTGCTCTGTATCCTGTTCCTTCCGGTGTGAGTTCCACTGCCGTAATGGTTTCTCCGAAAGTGGAAGCCCAGGCATCAAAGTGCTGCAACCCATTTTTCACAAGCGTGTTGTACTGCAAATATCGCTGTATCGTATAGAGTTCCACCATACTGTTTGAGATAGGTGTACCCGTTGCAAATACGGTTCCTCGCCCTCCGGTAATCTCGTCAAGGTAACGACACTTCATAAAGAGGTCGGAAGATTTCTGTGCTTCCGTCTGTGCGATACCGCCCACATTACGCATTTTTGTATAAAGATAAAGGTTCTTGTAATAATGGCTTTCATCAACAAAAAGCCTGTCTACACCAAGTTCCTCAAAGGTTACAACATCATCTTTTTTCGTCTGGTCATTGAGTTTATCAAGTTTCTGCTTGATGGATTTCTTTGACTTTTCAAGCTGTTTTATGGAGAAGTTTTCCCCTCGGTTTCGCTTGAGTTCTGCAATTCCTCCGGTTATCTCCTCAAGCTGCTGTTCTAAGATTGCCCTCTGTCTTTCAAGCCTTGACATCATCATATATGCCACACTGTTTGCTACAACATTTTTATAAATGGAAGCCACAATATCCTCTTCCACTTCCTCAAATGAACTGCCCTCGGTTGCATAGTAAAGGTCTTGCAGATAATCAGGGATATTATCCTCTGCCGCATTTCTTGCTGCTCCCATAATTGCTTCGGCAAGACTGCTCTTATTCTCAATCTCTCCGAAAGTGCTTTCCAATGTTTCAATCACATCAGCTTCGTATTCCTGACGCATATCCCAAACCGGGACTGTTCTTGAATAT
This sequence comes from Coprococcus sp. AM97-35, assembly GCF_027697525.1. Lineage (NCBI taxonomy): Bacteria > Bacillati > Bacillota > Clostridia > Lachnospirales > Lachnospiraceae > Coprococcus > Coprococcus sp. AM97-35. The sequence continues at coordinate 33,968 of NZ_JAQESL010000029.1, forward strand.
CTGCTTTCGTGAGTATCTGAAATGTCAAAGTAATGTGTCAGTCTTTGCCGTGAACGGTTTTCATCAGCAAAAACAGCAATACCTCTTGCACCTCGGTTGACCCATCTGCCAAAAATTTTGTTCCACTGCTCTATCTCAAGAACCGCTGTTGCATTTTTGATTATCTCCACATCTTCCTCTGTATCAGAAGAAATAAATATATGTACGTTCTGAAAAGCTCTTTTTAAGCTGTCGGCATAATCCAGTTCAGTGCCTTTCATCGGCAGTTTAATCAGTCTTATTCCTCGTTGCTCACACATATATGCTTTCATTATTTCTATATTCTCGTCAGCACTTCCTGACTCAATAGCCAACTTTTCTGAAGGTATGTATGTTTCAAGCGGAACTCCAAGCAATCGGTCAGAACCAAGTTCTGCTTTCAAGCCTTTCTTATTAGAATAATAGCTGACAGCCAAAGCAGGAAATAGAGATAAATACTCCTGCTCACAAATTCGACAGCCTTTCTTCAATATCGTTCTTTCATTTATCTTCATACTCCACGAATGACCGTGTCTGCATTTCCACCATGCTCTCTTTGCCGAAGTTCGTGATACCTCTGTAGGTTTCAATTTATTCTGTTCATAATCCCATTCGCTGAGAAGCTGACTGTCTGTGGTCGCCAAATCATTATATCCGGCAAGGACTTCTCTCTCCGCACAAACAGGGCATACCGTACCTTTTACACGGGCATTGATAACTGATTTCCACTCGTTACCACATTTACCGCATCTCCACCAGACATTTTTTCTCGACTTTGCATTTACTTCATCAGGTTTCAACGGCAAGTTCTTTTCTGACCACTCCGAAGCAATTTCAGGGTGTGTTGTCTGCAAATCGTTAAATCCTTTCAGGAATATGTACCCACTGCAATACGGGCATTTACTACCACCGGAACGGGTAGAAATAAGAGTGTTCCACTCTCTGCCACAATCCTTACACTTACGGATAATTTCTGTCCGACCACTCGGCTGCTATATCCGGCAGAAGTGTTGCAAGGTCATTAAAGCCTGCCAACACTTTATTATGGGAGCAGTACGGGCAACCCGTTTTATTTATTGTCCTGCTCTTAACGACAGCTTCCCACTCGTGACCTTTCTCGCATCTCCAAATCACTTTCTTATGAGAACCAATAGAAACCTCTGTCGGTTTTATCTTATTCTTTTTCGACCACTGCTTTACCAGTAGCGGCTCTAATGTCGCCAAATCGTTAATACCTGCAATCACTCTCGCACCGGA